>NZ_JBQQCE010000224.1:0-15368 GCF_052245645.1 Streptomyces sp. KR55
GCCGGCAGTCTGAAGCAGTGGACTTATCCGGTCGATGGAGAGACGTCCGCCACCGAGGTCAGCATCATCCCGGAGGCGTTTCCCTCGGTCTTCGCTGCCGACATCTCCCCGCCCATCGCCACGGTGCTGGGGGCTTCCCAACGCCCGGTGGTTGCCTCGGCGTTCACCGAGAAGGCGTCTGCGGCGGCGTGGAAGACGAAGCCGTCCTGGGCCCTGGTGGCCGGCGCGGATCAGGCGATCAACCCGGAGGTGGAACGCTTCGGCGCGCGGCGGGCCGGAGCGACGACCGTGGAGCTGGAAGGCGCTTCCCACGCGGTCCCCGTCTCGCAGCCGACTGCAGTGGCGAACCTCATCTATGACGTGGTGCACGCGACGAGTTGACGTGCGCCGCCGCGTGAACCAGCCGACCGGTTCCCCGGTTGCGAAGGCCCCACGCACCGCATCGTGGCCTAGCCAAGAACAAGCTGGGCCGACCGCGGCCTCCCCACATCGCGATGTGTTGACCAGGCCCGCTGGCACGGTGTTCAGAAAAGCACACCGACTGAAGGACGGAGATCATGTCCCCGGATTCCTCAAGACCGGAGCCCGGACAGCTCCCGGGCACCCTCTACACCACCGAATCGCTGCCCGTCCACCACAGACGGGCGCACTGGCGCGAAGCACTGTCCCGGACGTTCGGCGCCGTGGACATGACCGTCCCCGACGAGGTGTACTCGGGCACGATCCGTACGACACCGCTCGGCCGGCTCCAGGCCGTCACCGTGGACGGCGACTGCCTTTCCGCCCTGCGAACTCGCCGACTCGTCGCGCAGAGCAACGCAGACGAGTACGTGGTCGTCAAACTGTTGGACAGAGGGGCCGCCCGGCTGGAACAGGACGGCCGTGAAGCTCTCCTTGGGCCGGGGGACATCTTCATCTACGACATGGCGCGCCCCGTCCGGCTGAACCTTTCCCAGTCGTTTCGGACGAAGTCCCTCCGCGTGCCGAGAGATGTTCTGGGCCTGAGCGAGTCCGATGTGGTTCACGTGACGGCCTCCCCGCTCGGCCCTGACACGCCCCTGGGTGGGCTGCTGTCGCCCTTCCTTGCCGGGCTCGTGGACAACGCGGGAAACTACCCGTCACGCACCAGCGAGCTGATGGCCCGTAACGTCGTGGATTTGCTCGGCGTGCTGACCGACGAGCGGCTCGGACGGACGAGCGCGGACACGCCCGGCGGGAACCGGGCGCTGCTGCTGCGGATCCAGGCGTTCATCGTCCGTCACCTCGCGGACCCCGACCTGACCCCGCAGGCGATCGCCCGAGCCCACCACATATCTCTGCGCTATCTGCACCAGCTGTTCGAGAGCGAAGACGCCACTGTCGGCCGGTGGATCCAGCGGCGCCGCCTGGAGGAGTGCCGACGCGAACTCGCGCGCGCGAATAGCCCCACGATCGCAGCGGTGGCGCACCGATGGGGTTTCACCAGTGCCGCGCATTTCAGTCGGGTGTTCCGGGCCGCCTACGGAATGTCCCCCCGTGAATGGCGCGACACCCAAGACTCGACGCCGTACACCCCGTCAGCAACGAAGCGCGTCGATGCCTGAAATCGGTGCCCGGTTCTTTCTCGGCACACATTCCATGCATTCCTCGACAAAATGCAGCCACAGCGGGGTTCTACGGTCATTCAAAGGAAGTCCGCTCCTGCAGCCATTGTTGAGGGTGAAATGATCTGGCCTCTTCCCTCGGTCATGTGCATGGTGACAGTGCACGTCAGCGTCCCGGACGAGCTGCCCGCCCCGCTGCCCGCGGAGCTGCACTACGACATGACCGATCCCTACGCCGTCCGACTTTCCATCGGCGCGCCCGCGGCCAGACCCGTCGACTGGGTGTTCGCCCGCTCGCTGCTCACGGAGGGCCTGCGCCGGCCCACAGGTACCGGGGACGTGCTGGTGATCCCTCGGCACTGTTGCTATCCGGACTCGGTGCGCATCGTCCTGAGATCCGCCGCCGGCGCGGCGCTGGTCGACATCGCGGCGTCAGCGGTCGCCGCGTTCCTGCGGCGGACGAACTCACTCGTGCCCCCGGGAACGGAGAGTCTTCACATCGACATGGACCGTGCCCTCACCGAGCTCACAGGCAGGCGGGACTGAGACGCACTCGACCGGGCGGAATGCCGGGCAAGCCTATGGCATGTCGCCCGGCGAGTGGCAGGCCTTGGCGTCGTCGGACCCGGTCGATCCCGTCCCCGGCCGGTCCTCCGGTGAGTGTCGGCACCCCAACGTGCTCATCGCCTCGACCATCTCCTCCGTCTCAGGCACCACGGGACCCGCGGCGGCGTCGAAGGCATGCGTCACCTCCGGTGCGGTGCCCTCAACGAGCAGGCGGCGGGCCAGCTCCTCATCACGGCGGTCGGTGGTCGTGAGCCGGCTGTGGTGCTGGGCGAGATGCTCTGACCATGAGGCGACCAGATAGTTCTCGATGAACCGCTCCGGATCGTTGCCATCCTGGTAGAGCCCCCAGGTGAGGGCTCCCGTGCGCCGACGTGAACGGGCCACATGGTCCATGCAGTCGGTGAAGGCGGCCCTGTTCCCAGGGTCGACCCGGTACGTGACGGAGACCAGCACGGGGCCGTCGGCCGGTCCGGGCTCGAACACCAAGGGCGGAGCGGGCCAATGATCGGACGGGGACGGGTCGATGCCGTCCATGCCGTGCAGCGGCCAGCGGCGCAGACTCGCCGCGCCGAACAGCAGCAGACCGCTTCCGGCCAGGAGGGAAACGGTCAGCCCCAGCCCGTCGGCCAGCGCACCCCACACGGGTGCCGCCAGCGCCTGCCCGCCCTGGAAGACCAGGAGATAGACGGCGAGTCCCCGGGCCCTGACCCAGCCGGGCAACCTCGTCTGGAGGGCCGCGCTGAGGGTCGACAGCACACCGATCCAGGCCAGGCCGGCTGGCAGCAGCACGACCACCGCGAGCCAGGGGGTCCGCACCGTGGCCAGCACCGCCAGCACTCCGGCGAAGACGACTGCGCCTGCGGCGAGAGTGCCGTTGGCGCCGAGAGCGCGGCGCACGGCGGGCAGCACCAACGCCCCGCCCACGGCACCGACACCGACCGCGCCGAGCAGCATCCCGTACCCTCCCGAGCCCAGACCCAGGGAACGGCTCGCGACCAAGGGAAGCAGCGACCACAGCGCGGCGCCGCCGGGGATGAACAGCACCGTCCGCAGCAGGAGTCGACGGACGCCGGGTGCGTACCACACGTAGCGGCGGCCGGCGTGCAGAGCCGTCAGGAGCTTCTCGCCATGAGCCGTGGGCGCCTGGGTCGGGGGCCGTCGCCAGAACGTGAGAACGGCCGCGATGCCGAGGTACGACGCGGCGTTGAAGGCGAAGACCCAGCCCGCGCCCGCTGCCGCGACCACCGCTCCGCCAAGTGCCGGGCCGAGGGCGCGGGCCAGGTTCATGTTCACGGCGCCGAGCGCGGCCGCCTGTCCCAACTGGCTGCGCTCCACGAGTTCCGGCTGGATCGCCTGCCAGGCCGGGCCCATCAGAGCGGTGCCACATCCCAGCAGAAAGGTGAGGCTGAGCAGGAGCTCCGGGGTGAGCGCGTCCGCGAATGCCAGCACGGCAAGCACGGTGGAGACGGCGAGCATGGCGAACTGCGCGGCCAGCAGCACCCTACGGCGGTCGTATCGGTCCGCCAGCACGCCCGAGGGCAGGGCCAGCAGCACGACGGGGAGACTGGAGGCGGTCTGCACGAGCGTCACCAATGCGGCGCTGTGCCCGACCAGCAGCCACTGTGCGCCCACTGTCTGCATCCAACTGCCGATGTTGGAGACCAGTTGCGCGATCCACAGCGCGCGGAAGACGCGCGCCGCGAACGGGGCCCAGGCAGATTCCGGCGCCGGGCGGTGGTCTTTCGGTGACGGTATCGCGCTCATACTGGTCCATGCCGGAATCTGGACGCGACGCCTTGCATCCGGCAATGTCCCAGGCGCCGTGCGGGCAAAGCCGACGGCTACCGTAGGGGCGATCGGCGGAAGCCGGTTGACCCTGAGCGCACCGCCTGTGGCCCCTGAGCGCAGTGCACGACGGTGTTCCGGGACCAGGCCCATCGGCCGCCTGGGAGGACGTAAAGGCGCCCTGGGGCACCTCTCTTGCCCGGCACTGCTTTCGGTCCGGAAGTGAACTGCGGCCGCACTGCATTCCCGCACATTGCGCTGCGGGGACAAGAATGATGCGCCCAGAGGCAAGGGGTGCCCACCGGCCGGCCCTACGGTGGCCTCAGGAGTCGGGGGGTTCCGAGACCGTCCCGGAATTCGTGGCCGACGTTTCGGCCCGACGTCCTGCGGGCGAGGCGTAGCCAACAAGCTCCGTCAAGCTCCGCCCGGCCGGCGTCCCGGCCATCGCCGCACGCTACAAGCGGAAGAGCGCCGTCGTCGTCCACGCCCAAGGACCCTCACACACACCGTCGTGATGTCACAGCCGGAGGCTGTCGCGGACCTCATCCTCGAGGCCGTCAGCGTTGAGAGGCCCCTCCGGCCACGCGGCCGGGCCAAGGGCGCCCATCCACGGGCTCCTCCGCCATGGCTGCCGGACCGACCGAATTCGACCAAGAGGAGACACCGTGGCCTCGCCCGCAGTGGTGGACATCTCTCGATGGCAGTTCGCCATCACAGCCGTCTTTCACATGAGCTTTCCCGCACTGACCGTCGGACTCTCCGTCTTCTTGGCCGTGATGTACACGGTCTACCTCAGGACAGGGAATCCGCTGTACCTTCAGATATTCCGTTTCTGGAAGAAGATATTCGCGGTCGGATTCGGTCTGGGCGTGGTCGCCGGAACCGTCATGACATTCGAGTTCGGTCTCAACTGGGGGAGATACGCCCATGCAGTCGGTCCGATCCTCGGTGTCACGATCGGAATGGAGGTCATTACGGCCTTCTTCCTGGAGGCCGGATTCATCGGCATCATGCTGTACGGCGAGGGCCGGGTGCGTCCCCGGACCATGGCGTTCGCCTGCTGGATGCTCGTCGTCGGCACCCTGCTGTCCACGACCTGGATCCTGTCCGCCAACAGCTGGATGCAGGACCCCGTGGGGTTCACCGAGGTCGACGGCCAGTTCCGGGCGAACGACTGGTGGCACGTGCTGCTCAACCCGGCGTTCTCCTACCGGTACCCGCACATCCTGCTCGCGGTGCTGATCAGCGCCAGTTGGTTCATCGGCGGGATCGCCGCCTGGTACCTGGTCAAGCAGCGTGCGCTGCCCTTCGCACGCCGCACCCTGTCCATCGCCCTGGGGGTGCTGGCCATCCTGATGCCCGTGCAGCTGTACGTGGGAGACGCCACGGCCGTGTTCATGGGTGCACACCAGCCGGCGAAACTGCAGGCCTTCGAGGGCAACTGGAAGACCGACAACAACGGCTACAACCTGCTCGTGGTGCCCGACACCGACAAGGGTGAGAACGACTTCCAGGTCTCGATACCGCACCTGGGTGCCGTCATCGGCAAGGACCTGTCCGGAGAGGCGAACGTCCCCGGGCTGCTGCAGACACCGAAGGACGAACGCCCCAATATGTGGGCCACTTTCTATGGCTTCCGGGCGATGTACTTCACCGCTCTGGTGATGTTCGGCATGGCCTTCGCCGGAGTGGTGTTGCGGCTGCGTGGCAGGCTGTACACGGCCCGGCGGTTCCACCGGCTGATGGTCTGGATGGCCCCCGCCGGTGTGGTTGCCATCAGCGGTGGCTGGATCACCGCGGAGACCGGTCGGCAGCCCTGGGTCGTCTACGGCCTGATCCGCACCAGTGACGCCGTCTCCCCCCTCTCCCTCGGCGCGGCGATCGCCAGCCTCACCGGCTTCGTCGCCGTCTACGCGCTGCTGCTCGGGCTGTGGATCCGCTACATCGTCCGCACGGTGCGGACCGGCCCCGAGCACCTGGTGACCGACGACGGCGCCACCGTTCACCCCCCGGAGGTCAGCCATGCTTGAGTACGCGTCATACGCCTTGGTTCTGCTCGCACTCGGCGCCTATCTGCTGCTCGACGGCTACGACCTGGGCATCGGCATCCTGAGCCTGTTCGACCGCAGCGACCAGCGGCGCAAGGAGTACAACGAGCTGATCGCAACCGCCTGGGACGCCAACGAGAGCTGGATCATCCTGGCGGGCGTGGCGCTGTGGGCGGGCCTGCCCGGTGTCTACGCCACCGTGCTGCCCGGCGTCTACCTGCCGCTCATAGTCATGCTGCTCGCCATCGTGCTGCGCGGCACGGCCATCGAGCTGCAGAGCGCCGCCCCCGGTTACCGGCGCGGTTGGGGCCTCGTCTTCGGGCTCTCATCGCTGGTGGCCACTCTGTGCCAAGGTCTCGTAGCGGGGGCCGTCCTGTCCGGACTCCCCTACCACGGCGGGGTGTTCACCGGCGGCACCTGGGACTGGCTGACGCCCTACAGCGTGCTGTGCGCCCTGGGGCTCGCGGCCGTCCACCTGCTGGCAGGTGCCGCATGGCTGCAGAACAAGACTGCAGGGACCGCCCACGATTGGGCGGGCCGACTGGGTCGACCGCTGCTCCTGGCGGTCGCGGCGGCCTCCGTCGTCCTGGGATTCGGACTCCGGCTCGCCGACCCGCAGCACCTGCGCTTCGACCAGCCGCTCCGCGCGGCCCTGTTCGGCCTCGCTGTGGCGGTGGCCGTGCTCTGCGGGGCGATCGCCTGGTACGGCTTCGGCCGCCGACCGGACTGGCGTCCGTTCGCCGCCGTGGCCGGTGCGGAGGCCGCGGGCCTGCTCGCGCTCGTCGCCGCCACCGCGCCCGTCGTCGTCCCTCCCGACCTGACCGTGCACGCCGCGGCCAGCCCGTACGGGTCGCAGCTGTTCCTGCTCATCGGGGTGGGCGGGTGCGTGCCGGTCGTCCTGGCCTACAACATCTACGCGTGGTGGGTCTTCCGCGGGAAGTTCGCCCAGACACCGGCCCACACCGACGCGACCGGCCCGTCCGACACCACCGTTGCCACCAAGCGGCCCGCGGCGGTGTCGCGAGCCGCGGGCGACGGTCGATGGGCGGCCGTTGTCACCCGGCGCGTGCCCCTGACGCTCCTGGCCGTCGCGGTAGCCGCCCTCTCGCAGGACGTCTTCGGTGGCGTGAGGGTGTGGGTCGGCCCGGCTGGGGTCGCGGTGTGCTGCGTGACCGCACTCGCCGTGTGGATCCGGTCTGACCGCCGCTCCGCGGCCGCCGGCGAATTCAACCTCGGGGCAGCCGAAAAGTGAACGACATCCCCGACCAGCTCGCCCGGCTCGGCCGGGAGGACGAAGGTCAGCAGCGGACAGCCGGGCTCCTCACCACATGGGCGGCGGTCGGCGAACCCGCGTTCCGGCAAGCCGGCACTCTGCGGGGACTGGCGGCCGTGGGCCATGTCCTGTGGGCCGCGGGGCTGGGCCGGGCGGCCCAGGCCGCACTGCGCTCCCCGTATGGGGGTGTGGCCCTGGCTCCGGTGCTCTCCGGTGCGGCTCTGGTCGCCGCCGGGCTGCTGCTACGCGCAGTCCTGCTCGCGGCGGCCGACCGGGTCGCCGACGGCGGGGCCGCCGCCGTCCAGGACCACCTGCGCGCCCGCCTGCTCCTGGCCGCACTCCCGACGACGGCCAGGCCCTTCGAGAAGGCGTCCGATGCCGCTCTTGCTGAGGCGCTCGACAGCGAGGTGGGCCGACTGACGCAGTGGCTGACGACGTACGTCCCCGCACGGCGGGCGATGCTGCTGGGCAGCGGCATCGTGCTGGCCACCGTGCTGGTGGGCAGTTGGGCCGTCGCGCTGATGCTGGTGCTGGCGACCCCGCTGCTGCCGTTCAACCTGAAGGTGATCGGCATGGGTACCAGAGCCGCAGTGCACGCCCAGCTCACCGCCACCCGGAAGCTGAGTACCCATCTCTTGGATCAGCTGCGCGGACTGCCCACGCTCGTCGGCCTCGGGGCCGGTGAGGAAGCTGTGCGCGCAACCGAGGCAGCCGACAGGGAACTGGCCGAGCGCACCCGCACCGTGCTGCGGGTGGCCTTCCTTTCGACCGCCTGGATCGAGCTCCTCATCACTGTGGCCATGGCTGCAGTCGCCACGTATTGCGGGCTCGCCCTGCTCGGCTATCTCGACCTGCCGGTGGTCCCGTCCACCATGAGTCTGGGCACCGCGCTGTTCGTGCTCGTCCTGACCCCGGTGTACTTCGCCCCCGCCCGGGAACTCGCCCGCGGCTACCACGCCCGTGCCGAGGCCGCCGCGGCGGCCGAGCTGATAGCGGAGATCATCGACACGGCTCCCGTCGCACCGGCCGGCGGTCCCCGGACGCGAGTGCCCGCCGTGCGCGGTGCGAGCCGGCCGAGCCCGGCCGGTGTGATCCTGGAGGAGGTGGGGGTCCAGTACCCGGGTCGCGACGACGCGGCCCTGGACGACGTCACCCTGACCGTGCGGCCGGGTTCGATCGTGGCCATCAGCGGGCCCAGTGGCGCCGGCAAGACCACCCTGCTCTCGGTGGCAGCAGGCCTGCGCGGCCCGGACCGCGGGTGGTGCCTGCACACCACCGGTTCCGCGACCCGGGCCGCCTCGCCTGCCATGACGGCGTGGGGCGGCCAGCCCTCCTACCTCCTCCCGGGCACGCTGCGCGACAACCTGCTGATGGCCCGGCGCGACGCCGACGACGAGCAACTGACCGCGGCGGTCGCGGCACTGGGTTTCGAGGATCTGCTGGCCGCACTCCCCCAGGGCCTGGCGACCCGGGTCGGGGAACGCGGCTGGGGGCTGTCCTCCGGGCAGATGCAGCAACTGGTACTGGTCCGGGCACTGCTCCGCGACACGCCACTGCTGTGCCTGGACGAACCCACCGCCCATCTGGACCCGGACGGCGAGGCCCGCGTCATCGGCGCCATTCAGACGCTTGCGCGCAGCCACACCGTGCTGCTCACGACACATAGCCCGGCACTGCTCGAAATCGCCGACGACGTCGTGCAGTTGAGCCAGGGCCGGGTGTCCCGGATCAGGGAGACACTGTGACCGCATTCAGGCTGCTGTGGACGGCGGCGGACCAACGGGCACGCCGCGACCTGCTGTTCGCAGCGGTGCTCGCCGCGACCGCCGAACTCTGCGCCGCCGGTCTGCTGGGGGTGTCGGGTTGGTTCCTGACCTCCTGCGCGGTGGTCACCGCACAGGCGAACACCGCCTGGTCGTGGATGTACCCCTCAGGCACGGTCCGCGCTCTCGCCCTGGGCCGCACCGGTCTGCGCTACTGGGAGCGCCTGGTCAGCCATGGCGCTCTGCTCCGCGCGACCGTCTCGCTGCGCTCACGGCTGGTCCGCGCCGCGACCACCATGCCGGCACGCGAACTGCGGAACCAACGTGACGGCGCCCTGATGACCCGGCTCACCAGCGACGTCAGCGCCGTAGGCGGTATAGCCGGCCAGGTCATCCCACCGCTGGCCGGGATCGGTCTGACCGCCACTGTCATCGTCGCTCTGCTCCTGATGGCGAGTCCGCCGGCAGGCACGGCCGAACTGCTGCTGCTCGCGGTCTCGGCGGCCACAGCGGTGGCCGCCGAGCGGCGGATCCGTGGCCATCAGCAGGCGGCCGCAGAGGCCCGCGCCGCCGCACGCACTGCGTTGCTCAGCGCCCGTTCCGCGCTCCCCGAACTCCGCTGCCTGGACGCGGTCGACCTGGTCCGCGACCAGGTCGCGCAGGCAGTCGGCAGAGCCCGGCAAGCCGAGACCGCGGCCGCGTCGGCGATGCGCCGGGCCCGGCTGCTGCTGCGGCTGCTGGCCGTGGCCGGCCAGACGGCGGTGCTGCTCCTGGCGCTGTCCGGTCCGGTGTTCGCCCAGCCAGCCGCCGATGCCATCGGCGAGGTGCTGCTGGTCGCGGCCGCCTACGAGCTCATGGAGACGCTCCCCCAGGTGCTCCGCGATCACGGCCTGGCCGCCGACGCCGCTGGGCGGCTGACGGATCTGGCGAACCGCGCGCTCCCGGAGAGGCTGGGGACCGCATCCCCTACGATGCCGCCGCTCGCCGGGCCGAAAACGGCCCTGGTGGTCCGCCGGGTGCCCGTGGGTGTCGGCGACGACCGCACCCGGTGGTCCGCGGTGATCGAGCCACACAGCGTCTTCCTGGTCACCGGGCCCAACGGCAGCGGCAAAAGCACCCTGCTGGAGACTCTGGCGGGACGAATCACCCCCCGCCGCCCCCGGGTCGGTACTGCTCGACGGCGCGCCCGTCGAGTCCCTGACCGCCCGTACGATCGCCGATACGCTCACCCTCGTCGAGGCGGAAGACTGGATCGCCGACGCGACCGTCGCCGAGAACCTACGGCAGGCGGCCCCAAGCGCGGACGACGACACACTCCGGGCCGCGCTGGCGGCCGCCGCCCTGGAGCAGCTCCCCCTTCACACCCCGACGGGCCCGCTGGGCAGTGCACTCTCACAGGGCCAGCGACGCCGCCTGGTGATCGCGAGAGCGGTCCTGCGGGCGCCCGCGATCCTCCTGCTCGACGAACCGACGACCGGCCTCGACGACCATACGGCGGTGCGGATGCTGACGGGTGTCCGCCGCGCCCTGCCGGACAGCGCGCTGGTGATCGCCCTGCCGGACCGGCACCACGATCTGATTCCCTTCACCCCCACCCGCACACTGCGGCTGCAGCCAAGTTCCCACCAATCACTGAGCGTTCGGGGATAGGGTCTCTGTTGCGGGAAGTTGCTCTTGGTCGTGAGTCGGCGGCGTCTGATCGACGGCATCGCGTGGCGGGCCCGGACCGGCGCCTCGTGACGGGACGTGCCTGAGCTGTACGGCCCGCGGAAACGGGTCTACGACCTGTGCCGCCCTCGGCAGCGGGACGGCACGTGGGCCCGGATCGTCTCCCGACTGGCAGACCCAGGCGGACGAAGTCAGCGTCGACTCCGCCATGTCGATGAGCGCAAACGACGTTGTACGACAGCACACCGGGGCGTGTCCGCGCGTCGCGCCACCAGGCAAGAGCCGGTGCGCTGGAGGACAACAGGCGGCCGGACGGCCGCCCTATCGTGCTGAGATCACCCCTGTGCTGCGCATGCCTCAACGACCGTACATCCGCCTGCAAGGCCGATGGGGCCAACCCGGAGCAGCAGCTCCGTCCCTGTTGTCAGGGAGCCTCAAACGATCAACGCCATGCCGGTCGACCGCATCGCCGGCAGTTGGCACAGGCCGGCCCCACGTCAGGCTTGGCCGCTCTGGTCACCGCGGTGATCGACGCCCGGCCTTCCCGGGCAATGGCGCCAAGCCTCTGCGGCCGCGGTGCCGGGCACGTACCTGGCACCGGACGTGCACAGCTCCATCCCGCCTCCATATCACGCGCAGGAAGGGTTCGAGACCCATGACCGAAGCCGCCACACCACCCAGCCGACGGGCGACACCCAACCGGACCGGAGCCGCGCCCGCTCCGGCAGTGATCGCAGGACACGGCGCCCTTGAATGCCTCCTGGCGTTGGTGCTGCTCTTTGGCGTGGTCACCATCGTGCGCTGGGTCGCGGGGCCCTCTCGGATCTCCGACGCGATCCCGCAGATCCACCTGAAACTGCTGGTAATCGGTCTCTGTGTGGGCCTGCTTCTCGTAGGGCTCATCCGCAGTCGACCGGGCCGGATCTCGGGAGGGCACATCAACCCAGCGGTCTCCCTGGCCATGTGGCGCCTCGGAGTCTTCCCGGCTGCGTCGGTCCTTCCGTACATCGCGGCTCAGCTCGTCGGGTCCGTGCTTGGGGTCTTCGCGGCCCGCGCGCTGTGGGGTCCGGCGGTCGGTAACCCGCCGGTGATGTACGCCGCGTTGCAGCCCGGCCCCGGCTGGTCCGCTGGCGGGCTGTTCGTGGCCGAGGCCGTCAGCATGGGGGTCATCGTCTACCTCGTCGGGTTCTTCCTGCAGTCCCCGAAACTGGCGCCCTTGGTTCCCTGGCTGGTCGGCTTCCTGATCTGCGCGGCGATCGCCCTGCTGGGCACCACCACTGGAGGCTCGGTAAACCCGGCACGCCAGTTTGGGCCGGCCGTTGTCTCGGGGCGGCTTGGTTTCCTGTGGATCTATCTGCTTGCCCCCATGGTGGGGTCCGCAGTCGCGGCCGCCGTCCTGAACGGGGCGCACAGCCGTCACGCCGTGCTCACCCACCGGCTCTGCGGCACCCACGCCGGTGGTCGTTGACGCCATCGAGGATGGTACAGACCTCGTTTTGGCGGACCACTTCTTCGGCGGCTTCACCGCGCCGCTGGTCTGCGACCGAATGCCGGTGGGCCTGCCCGTGACGCTGACCGCGATGATCCCGACCCCTGGGGAACGGCCAGTCGACTGGTGGGCGGCCACTGGCCACGACCAGGCACGACGCGACCAAGCCCAGCAAAACAGCACGGAATTCGAAGACCACCACGGACCCCTTACTCCGTGGCCTTCCCGCCGATCCGGCCGATGAGGTGACCGCCCGGTGGCGCAAGCAGCCCGACACTCCCTCCGCCCAGCCGTGGCCTTTGCGGGCCTGGCCAGAGGTACCGACCCGATTTCTGCTGTGCCGTGACGACGCCTTCTCTCCGTCGGGTTCATGCGCCGAGTCGTCCGTGACCGACTGGGGATCATCCCCGACGAGATGGACGGTGGTCATTTCCCCATGCTCGCGCGCCCCGAGGACCTCGCCGCAGGTCTCGAGGCATACCGCCTGGCGCGCTGATCCGTGCCGTGGGCGGTGCGGTTCCGTTCCCTTCGACACGGCTGGTTGCTCCGCGTATACACAGCGTCCACGAGTGGCGAGTCGCGGTGACTGTTGCTGTCTGTCGAGACAGGCATAAGCGGGGAGTTCTCGCTGTCCACCAACAGACGTGAGCGCCATGGTCACCATGGATGCCTGCCGGGGTGATCGGTCAGGTCCGGAGGCTGCGGCCTCACGTCAGCGAACCGAGGGTCCGCCTCCAGCAATTCCATGACCAGGTCGCTCTGTTCTTCGCATGTCACGCACCGAAGCACGTCGCCGGACCCGACGTGCTTGCTCACCGCACTGCCGTCATTTCTCGGTGAACATGCACGCATCCGTTGATCGTCAACTGCTGCCGAGACGCATCGACAAATGTTGCTGCTGAACACGGACGAGGCCAGCATGGTCCGGTCCACGGACACAGCCGGGCCCGCGGACAAGATGTCGACCTGGAAACAGGCCCTGTCGAGGCCTACGTCGATCTTGAGCCGGTCGTCCGGGAGGACCCAGGGGCCCGGGCGGGGCTTCCTCGGGGCGGAGCGACTGGGATCGCTTCAGGTCGCGACCGAGGAGTCCGACCCTGTCAAAGTCCGCGGACCATCATCGCGTTCGCGAGTCGTTGGGGTCTCCTGAGCGCCATGGACCTCAGCCGGATGTTGCGGGCCGCCTACGGCATGTCCCCCAGCGAGTGGCGGGACACCGTCGGCCGGGGTGCGCGGCCTCGCGGACGGTGGGAGGCGTCGGCCCCTCACCCGCGATTCGGATGAGGGGCCGACGCCGCGTTCACGACAGCGGCCTGATCCAGGCGGCGCCGGAGTTGGAGAGGTGATGGGTGGTTGCGGAGGTCACCGCGAGCAGTATCAGCGCCAGGCCCAGGGTGAGGGTGAGGGCGAGTTGGGTGTGCAGCAGGAGTGCGGCGCCGGCGAGGGCTCCGAGGAACATGGTCAGGACGGAGAGGATCCGTCGGCCGGGTCGGGGTGCTGCTCCGCAGGCTGGGGTGGAGTCGGCGGCCAGTCCCGTCAGGGTGAGGGTCAGCACGGTCGTGGTGAAGTCGGGGACGCCGAGGCGCCGGGCGGTGGCGTTCTGCAGTCCCATGGCGAGGCCGAGGAGCACGATCAGGGTGTACTGGACCGTGGTGTTCACCTTGCCGTGTGAGGCCGCGGTCGTAATGACGGCGGCGGCCACGAGCACCGCCTCAAGCGCCGTGGCGATGGTCAGCAGCCGCCCGCGGTGAGCCGCGAATCGGGTGCCGAAGCGGCCTCCTGCCAGCGCGCCGGCGAGGAACGCGGCCATCGATACGATGGACGCAGCGCGGACAGGCCCTCGGCGCCTGCCAGGGCGAAGCCGAGGAAGACGACGTTGCCGGTCATGTTGGCGACGAAGACGTGCCCGAGCGACAGGTAGCTCACGGCGTCGACGAGTCCGGTCACCACGGTCAGTGTCAGCATCAGCGGCGGCAGCGGGCCGTGCCGGTCTCCCTTGGGCAGGGCCAGTGTGCGGGCCGCGTCAGTCAGCAGCTTGCGCATGTGGAGTCCTCTTGCCGGGCGTGGGCGGGCGGTGCAGTACCGCTCGGGTGAGCAGTCCGCTGGCCGGGCCGATGACGATGGCCGCGAGGCATGTCCACAGCGGCCAGGGGGTCAGCCCGAGAACCTGGTCGGCCGACCAGCGGCCTGGACCGGTCAGGGCCAGCACCGCGGCGACGATGACCATCGGGTATTCGTAGCCGTCGTTCTGTACCCAGAGCCCGTTGTGCCATTTGACGGTGCCGGCGACCGTCATCATTCCCATGGCGGCCATCGCCGCCATGGGAATGAGTAGTCCGGCCGTCAGGAACAGGCCGGCGCCGATCTGGCTGCCCCGCCCGCGGCGAGCGCAGTGAGCCGACCGCCGCGGAAGCCGTCGTGCTGGAACTCCTCGGTACCACCTGCCAAGCCGTTGCCGCCCAGTCGGAAGCTGACCTTCTGCACTCCGTGCCCGGCGATGAGGAGACCCGCCACCAGCCCGAGGACCAACAGTCCGGTGTCCATTCGTGCGTTCCTGCCTGTTCCTGATGTTGCGTTGATGACCGTTTGGAGAGGTCAGCCGGCTGCGTGGGCGCCGATGACGGCCTGGGCGTAGACGAGCCCGAGGCCGTACGCCCCGCCGTGCTCCTTCACCACCTCCGTGACAGGGACGTACGTCTCCGTCCGCGCCCAGTCACGCTGGAGCTCCAGCAGCACCTGCACCCAGGTCACCGGGATCGCGCCGCCCTGGACCATGCGCTGCACGGCGTGCTCGTGGGCCTGCGGGCTGACGCCGCCGGACGCGTCGGTGACGACGTACACCTCGTAGCCCTGGGAGATGGCGGACAGCGCGGGCAGCACGACGCAGACCTCGGTCCACAGTCCGGCGATGACGAGCTTCTTGCGGCCGGTCGCCTTGACGGCCTCGACGAAGGCGACGTCCTCCCAGGCGTTCATCGTGGTGCGGTCGATGATCTTCTGGTCGGGGAAGACATCGGCGAGCTGCGGCATGAGCGGGCCGGAGAAGGACTCGGCAGCCACGGTGCTCAGCACGACCGGCACGTCGAAGACCTTGGCGGCCTTCGCCAGGCCCACGGTCGAGTTGATGATCGCGGTGCGGTCGCCGCTGCCGGTGCCGAAGAACATCTGCGGCTGGTGGTCCACGAACAGCAC
>NZ_JBQQCE010000225.1:0-15188 GCF_052245645.1 Streptomyces sp. KR55
GTCGGCGAGCCGCCCGGGAACGCGCAGGTCAACGTCTTGCCAGGTCACGCCCCACCCGGTTACGCGATCTTCCAAACTGGGGCACCAGCGCCTCAGCTTCCCGCTTGACTGAGTCATTGAGACTCCGGCGGGTGCTGGGTGGGATCCCCCTACGGAACGCTACGACCCCAGCTGACCCGACAGTAGGGCCGACATTCATTACTAAAATGAAGAAACAGCACTTGTTACGGGAGGTGCCATGACATTCGTGCAGATCATCGACTGCAAGACCGACCGGATCGACGAGATGAACCGGCTCATGGACTCCTGGGTCGAGCAGACGAAGGGCAAGAGGACCGCCACCCACGACCTCATCGGCAAGGACCGGTCCGAGCCGCGCCACTTCGTAGAGATCGTCGAGTTCCCCTCGTACGAGGAGGCGATGAAGAACTCCAGGCTGCCGGAGACCAACCGGATCTTCGAGGAGATGGTCGCGCTCTGCGACGAGATGCCCACCTTCACGGACCTGGACGTAGTGCGGGACGAACAGCTCAACAAGGCGACGGCCCGGCGCATCTTCCTGGAGCTCGTCGGCAGGGACGAGCCCGAAGGCTTCAATGAGGTGTTCGCGGCCGACTACCACGACCACGACATCGCCAACAAGGAGGACACCCGTGGTGCCGATGGCATCCGCGAGGAGGCGCTCGGTTACCGCAAGGCCTTTCCGGACTTCGAGTTCACGATCGAGGATCAGGTGGCCGAGGGTGACCGCGTGGTGACGCGCTGGAGCTGGACGGGTACCAATACCGGAGAGCTGCGGGGCATGCCGCCCACTGGCAAGAAAGTCGAGATGGTCGGCACCACGACCTTCCGGTTCGAGGACGGCAAGGTCAAGGAGGGCTGGTGGCACTGGGACTTCCTCGGCATGCTGAGCCAGCTCGACGTGGTCGAACTGCCGACGTAGCCCTTCACAGGCAAGCATGAGGCCCCTGCTCCCGTCTCTCACGAGCGGGAACAGGGGCCTGCGTACGTCTTGCATACCACCCGCGTGAGTCAGCCACGAAGGGTCCAATTGCATCCCCGACAGAGCCTCGCCCATCGTGGTGAGTCTGATAGCTCCCCGGCCCGGCTTGTATCGGCTGGGTGGCTTGACTGAGCCATTGAGACTCCACCGACCTCGTAGTTGTCTGCGCCTGGCAACGTCATCTCTCCTCTGCCATCACGTAGGGCGTAGGAAATGTTGCGGATGGTGATCAAGGAAGGTGAAGCTGATCTGGATGCACTGGATCCCAGCGAGCGCGGACGGAATCGCGCAGGTCGCGGTGCGCGAGGAGAGCGTGCGATGCGGATGATGATGAAGGCCCGCATGGACACCCAGATGTCGAATCAGGTGACGAAGGGCGGAGCGATGCCCAACTCGCTGAAGTCAGCCATCGAGCGGCTGAAGCCGGAGGCCGCCTACTTCACCCCTGAGGGCGGGCGCTCCATGATTCTCGTATTTGACATGCAGGACAGCTCGCAGTTGCCCTCCATCGCCGATCCGTTCTTCCAGGAGATGGGCGCGGAAGTCACATTTGAGCCGGTCATGAACCTCGACGATTTGCAGAGGGGCCTTGCTGCCCTGAAGGAGCAGAGCTGACTTCCGCGACCGCAGAAGGTGGGACGGGTCGAGCGCGACGCGGTGAGTGTCTAACTGCGTGACAACGCCGACGAACAACGGCGGACAACCGCGCACACCTGCGGACCATCGCAGCAGGTGAGAGGCACACCAGCCCAAGGCCGAGCCCTCTCCCAATTTGCTTCGGGAAGAAGAGGTCGACACGGGGCCCTGCCCTGGATTTAATGATCGACGGTGGGGTGGGGGGTGTTTGGCCCATGTTGAAGGCGGGGGAGCCGGTATGCCGGTCCAAACTGTGCCTGTGCGGCCGACGGTCGGCACGTATGTGCTCATGGCGATATGCACCGGCGTCGCGGCCCTGCTGCTGGCGACGCTCTACCTGATCTACCGGGACATGGCGATCACCGGGGCTGCGGATCACGGTACGGGGTGACCTGTTCTGCAAAGCAGTCAGCGCACGTCATCGCGGGCCTCGTGCTGATGCCGGCCTCTGTCGCGTGTGTCTTGTTCCTGAACTGGGTTGTCTTCCGCCCCTATCGCCGAGGGCACGAGGCGTACCGGCTCGTCATGCCGCTCCTGCTCGCCTCTGGCGCTGTGGAATTGTTCGCAGCGGATGTCCCACTGGGTGGTGCAGCCCAGTTGCTGGTGGCTGTTGGGGTTCTCCTCGCCTTCCGCAAGCCGGTCGGTGTCCGGGGGATGGTGTGGGGGCTGCACCGGGACCGGCTCAAGGTGCTGGCGGCCGATCCCGAGGGGGAGCCGTTGTCCACGGGGCAGAACGTGCTCTTCGTGTTTGCCAACGCTGCCGGGGTGACGTTGGGGCTGTTGGGGGCGGACCGGCTGTTCTCGTCGCTTGGGTGACCGGGTTGTGCCACCAACCTCGCGGAACAGCGCAGGGTGTCGGCGCGTGCCACAGCCGTGCCACATCGGGCGGTCAACCACGGTCAACGACGGCTCTTCGCAGTCGAGATGCGCCGCTGCGCTGGGTCTTCGCTGAACCTGGGTTGATCTGCAGACCTCCGTTGCCTCACACAGCCGCCCTTACAAGGCGGATGTCGGCAGTTCGAAACCGTCCGTGCCCACCAGTTGCAGGACACGATGAAGGCCCAGGTCAGCGGGTAGGTTCCCGGAGACCTGGGCCTTGATCGTTTTCAGGTTTCCTCCCGCTCGGGTTCCGGTGGTGTCTCGTGCGCGTGCTTGAGTTTCGCGCGGGCGTCGACGCGGTCCGGGCCGGTGAGTTCCGACCAGTAGCGGTGGGTGGTGACGAAGATCGCGAGTTCGTGCTCGCGTTGGCGGAGCTTCTCGACCTCGGCCTGTTCGTCGGCCGTCCAGCCGGGGGAGGCAGGGCGTTCGATCTTGCGCCAGCCACCGGCGTCGCTGAAGCCGTCCAGGGGCTCGACCGACCAGGGGAGCCGCTTCAGCAGGGCCGACAACTCGGCCCGGACCTGATGCAGCTCCTCCTGACCGGCGCGGAGGTCGCTAGGGAAGTCATAGGTCGTAGCCACGCCGCAATGCTACGCCTGTTCGATTTTGGGGGGCGAGCTTCTTCCCGTGGTTCATGCGAACGGGTGTGCTGAGCGCTCTAGTCCCGTACTTCGCGGGTCGTTGATTCGTATGGTGTGACCGGTCTGGGGGTGTCCCGGGCCGGTGGTACGGCGTTGGGCAGGGCGTGTCGATGACTTCCCGGTCCCCGCGGCCACGGTCTGTCCGTCAGCGCCTCGATGTGGTGGTGACGTCCGTGGTGGAGAAGCGTCTGGGCGCTCTGCCTGTCGCTGCCGAGTTTCTGCGCCGGTTGGATGTCGCCGGGATCGTCGACGAGGTGTGTCCGGGTGGTGTACGACTCGCGCGGGCTCGCCGTATCGCAGCAGGCGGACATCTGGGACGAGACCTCCCCACCGTCCGGCACCGCGGTGCAGATCGACGGCGGGCAGGCGCCCAAGCAGGTCGACACCACGTACGACGGTGCCGGCCGCTCCGTCAAGGAGGTCACGAAGACCCACAACGTCACGCGCTGGACGGTCGAGAACACCTACACCGGCGACACGGTGACCAGCAGCGCACCGTCGGGCGGCCAGGCCACCGCAGTGGTGACCAACGCGCTCGGGCAGACCGTCGAGCGCCGCGAGTACGGCAGCCCCGAGCCGGAAGGCACGTACACCACCACCGGCTACACCTACACGCCGAGCGGTCAGCAGAAGACCATCACCGGCCCCGACCAGGCCGAGTGGTCCTACGAGTACGACCTGTTCGGCCGGCCGAGCAAGGTCACGGACCCGGACACCGGCACCACCGTGCCCGGGTACGACACGCTGGACCGTGAGATCAAGTCGACGGACGGCGAGGGGCGGATCCTCCTCACCGAGTACGACGACTTGGGCCGCAGGACCGGTCTGTGGACGACCAGCAAAACCGACGCCAACAAGCTGGCCGCCTGGACCTTCGACACCCTGGCCAAGGGCCAGCAGGACACGGCGACCCGCTACGACGGAGGCCTCACCGGCAAGGCGTACACCGCGAAGGTCACCAAGTACTCCGCGCAGTACCAGGTGGAGAGCAGCCAGCTGCTGCTGCCGGCCGATGACGAGCTGGTCAAGGCGGGCGTCCCGCAGACGCTCTCCTTCTCGACCGGCTACCGCCTGGACGGCACCATCGCACAGGCCGCGCAGCCCGCGGTCGGCGGCTTGCCCGCCGAGACGGTCTCGTACACCTACAACGCAACCGGACAGCAGCTCACGTCCAAGGGCACGAGCGGCTATCTGCAGGGGGCGGCGTTCTCGCCCCAGGGTGATCTGCGCCAGCTCACCCTCGGCACAGACGGCACGAGCTCCGCGAAGAAGGCGTACCTCAACTACGACTATGAGGACGGCACCCGGCGCGGGCCTGGGGATGCTGGGCTTCATCCCGATCGTCGGCGACTTCCTGAAACTGCCCGATCAGCTGAAGGACCTGGAACGGGTCGCGGATGTCTCGAAGGCAGCCAGGGCCCGCCCCATCGTGAAGTGGTCCACACCCGAGTTCGACGGGTGGCAGCACGTCCTGGACAATCACCGCACGAGCGGAAAGGGATACTCGGCCGACCCCGACGGAAAGGGAGTGTTCGAAGGCAAGTTCGTCAAGGGAGACAAGCTCAAGAAGCGAATCCAGGAGGCCGTCGGCAATGGTAAGGCCATGCCGAACACCAAGAACCGTGACGGAACCGTCTACGAATACAACTTCGGGCCCGGAAATGTAGTCGGCCGCCTCTCCAAGAACGAAGGCGGCGGAATCTCCACGGGTATCAAGGTCGTCCTCGACCCGGACGGATCCCTGCGCACCGCCCACCCCATCTAGATCACGGGCGGACACCGGGGCCGGACGCGGAGAGAGCTCGGAGCCCTCTCCCCGTCCGGCCCGACCCCAGCACCGCATGAGTCGAGCACGACTATCAGGAGAAGACTTGCTGAAGATCGGCTTCACACCCGACAGCGACCGGGACATCCCCGCGGCCGCCGAACAGGCCTGGCAGGCCGGGCGGATCGACCTCGCCACCCAGAGCGCGACAAATCTGCGCTACGGTTACTTCGCTTACCCGGTCGACTTCACAGTGGACGGGCACGCATTTCTGTCTGCGGCGCCGACGCCACTGGTCGATATCATGTTCACCCTGGCGTACTCTCTTCAGGAGCTGAAGGCGAACGGCTCGGCGGAGATCGATTTTACCGAAAACTCCTATGTCATTCGACTTGAACTCGACGGGGACCGGGTGAAGTTCACCTCCTCACACGGAGCGCCGCCCGTGGCTCCCCAGTGCCCGTTCGAGGAGTACGTTGCGGCAGCGCGCGCATTTGTCGCGGCCGGTATCGAGTGGCTCGTGAATCACCATCCGGCTATCGGTAACAACCCCGCGTTGCGCGAACTTCGGGAGCTCGCGGGAGTCTGACGGGACGAGTCAGGGGCCACCGGTAAGACACCGTGCGAGCCCCCGGCCGCTCCAGAGCCATTGCGTGGTTGCGATTCGTCGGACTGTCGGGGTGATCCGGTGACGGGGGTCAAGTCCGGGTTCGCGGAGGGGCCCGGAGACGGCTGCAGGCACGCAGCTGATGATCATGTGAGGGGCTACGTCGCATGAGTGCCGAGCGAGCCCGTGCCTGCATCCGCATCTTCTCCCATGCCCCGTGGCCTGGGCCAACTGGCCCTGGTCGAGCCGGTCGCCCCGTTGCCGGCGGCGGTGGCCTTGTCCCGGTTCCTCTAGGCCGTGCCGGATCCAGGCAGGATGAGGTTGGGGATGCCGAGCGGGGAGCCGACCGTGATCAGTGCCCGCACTCGGTGGCCCGGTCGGGCGCACAGCGCCTCGTAGGCGACGACGGATCCCAGGGAGTGCGCGACTACGGCGCGGTGTCGTCGCCCACTGCATCCAGTACCCGCTGCCAGGCCGTGGAGCGAAGAGTGGGGTCGGTGAGGTAGCGGTGGACTTACTTGAGGTCGAAAATCATTGCCCTCAGCGCGAGACCGGCGAAGAACCGAGACCCGGAAAGGGCCAGCAGCGCAGCCTGTACCGCTCCGGGGGCCGCCATCAGCGTGTCGGACTGATCCGGAGGCACCACAGCCGGGTCGGTGGCCGCAGCGGCCTTCCACCACTCCAAGAGCAGTTTCTGCTCGAAGCCCGGCTCGGCGTCATTCACGGTGTAGGAGGGATCACCGGCGTCCAGGAACCGGCCGGCAGGCCGGAACGGATCTCCGTAGAACGCCATCGCGAGATCCGACTCGGTCATCACCCCGGACGCCTCGGCACGCCGCAGGCCGTCCAAGATCGTGGGTTGCCACTCCTGCAGCAAGGTGTCCTCGCCCGGATAAGGCCCACACCGGCGACGGCGTGCACGAATACGTGAACCCTGGGCATTGGGCCGCTGCTGGGCGCCGAGTTCCTCGCCGTGATCGGCAACAAGCTCAGGGATTCGCCAGCCCAGACGGACTCGGTCACCGGCCTGGCTCCAGCACCGCGCGATTCCGGGACCTAAAAGGACGACCCGCGAAGTCCGGGTCTAGTTGGCCAGTGAGCGCGATGGTTGGCCACACGGAGCGTTGTAGTTGGCCGGTCCGGGGGTTGGACGATGTCCCGTCGCGTTCTAGTTGGCAGATTCGCGGCCTTTCGCATCCACGGTGGCAGATTCGCATTGGATCTTGCTTCGATCGTGGGGTTTGAGTCCTGCTCCGTACGGTTCGCCGCTTCGTGCCTGTCATGGTCGATTTCGGCAGGAACTCCGAGCCGGGGGTGGGGATGGACCTGGAGTCAGTCGAAGTCGAATGGGTGGACGGGGACAGCGGGGGTCTGCGCCGGTCCCTGCTGAGTGCAGTGCACCGGGTGGAGTTCGAGGGTGCGGCGCCTGTACGTCGGTTCGCGTCGTACCGCGGGCAGCGGCACTTCCCTGGCTGGTACTGGGCGGCGACGACGGGCTCGTTGGTGGGGTTCGAGTCGTGGCTGGAGCGGGATCGGGCGATGCTGCTCGATCACGACCGACGGGTGGTCGGGCTGTCGTCGCAGCCGTTCCGGGCGTCGTGGCCGGGGGCGACGCGTCTCGTTTCGCATACGCCGGACTACTTTGCTCGGCTGGAAGACGGCTCGGCTGTCGTGATCGACGTCAGGCCGAAGGACCGGGTGGGGCCGCAGGACGCGGAGAAGTTCGCAGCGACCGAGGCAATGTGCCAGGCGTTGGATGGCTGGTCATACGTGCTGGTGCACGAGCCAGACCCCCTGGTGATGACCAACGTCCGCTGGCTGTCGGGATATCGCCATCCGCGCCACCGTGTCGTCGGCCTGGCCGGGAGACTGCTGGACGCCTTCGACGAGCCACGGCTTCTGGCCGACGGAGTCCTGGAGACCGGCGATCCTCTGCAAGTGCTGCCGACCCTGTTCCACCTGTTGTGGTCGGGCGAGTTGGAGGCGGATCTGGCTGCCCCATTGGGGGACGGCACGCAGGTTGTCCGCGGGGAGGAGGGGACCGATGGGTGATATCGCTCCTCGCGGGGTTCTGCGGGTTGGTGACCGGGTTCGTTTCGAGGGCCGGACTGTGCAGGTCGTCGGGCTGGAAGGGATGGTGCTGCGGCTGGTCGGTGAGGACGGGGAGGCCAGTGTGATGGCGGCCGGTCACGTGATGGCTGCCGCCGACTTCGAGCTCGTCGACCGTGGTTGGGAGAACTCGCCGACGCCGGTGCTGCCTCCGTTCGCGCTGCTGGACGCCCTACCGGAAGCTGCGTCTGAGCAGGCCAGATTCTGGGAACGCCACGTGCTGGAGGTGATCACGGGACTGCCGCCGGGCTCCGAGGAGGGGACACCGCCTCGGCCCGAGTACGACCCGGCCTGGCGAACGCTGACGGAACTCGTCCTGCTCAACCGGCACCAGATCTCCGGACGCCGGGGCCTGATCGTCACCGGACAGGCCGGCACCGGCAAGACCACAGCGATCACCCAACTCGGCCGCAACCACGAACTCCTGGTCCGCCAGCGGCTCGGCCCGGCCGCCGAAGGTCGTCTGCCAGTCGTCTACGTGACCGTCCCGCCCGGGGCCACCCCGAAGATGCTCGCCATCGAGTTCGCCCGGTTCCTGGGCCTGCCCATCGTCCGCGGCGAGACCCAGACCTCCATCACCAACGCGGTCTGCGACCTGCTGATCCGGATGCGCGTCGAACTCGCCCTGGTCGACGAGATCCACAACCTCAACCTCGCCACCCGCGCCGGAGCCGAAGCATCCGACCAGCTCAAGTACCTCTCCGAACGGATCCCGGCCACCTTCGTCCTCGCCGGCATCGACGTCGCGGGCAGTGGCCTGTTCAACGGCATCCGAGGACGGCAGATCGCCGGCCGCTACACCGTCACCGAGTCCGAACCGTTCACCTACGGCACCGCCGCACAGAGACGGGACTGGCGGAGCCTGATCGCCTCGCTGGAAGACACCCTGCAACTGCACCAGCACAAGCCCGGAAGCCTCGTGAAACTCGACCGCTACCTCCACGAACGCACGGACGGCGCGATCGGCAGCCTCTCCCAGCTCATCCGCGGCGCCGCGAGCGAAGCAATCATCAGCGGCAGCGAGGCCATCACCCGCAAGACCCTGGAGTCCATCGAAGTCGACCAAGCCGCCGAAACCGCACGAACCGAACACCTCAAGACCCGCAAGCCGCCCCGCCGCCGGAGGCCGGATGCCGACGCGGCATGACCAGCTCAGGCCACTACCCGTGTCCTTGGGACCAGTTCACGGCGAAACGCTCGGCTCCTACCTGCACCGCCTGGCCATCGTGAACAACCGTCCCGCCGTCGCGCTTGCCGAGCTCATCGGGCCCCTGCCACCAGAGTTCTCGCCGCTCAGCAACACCACGGCCCGGTGGACAGCGCGGTCCCCGCAGGCCCTGGCCGCGCTCACCGGCCGCCCGCCGGAACGGCTCGCCAAGGCTCTCCCCGCTCTCGCCGACTTCCTCAAGCTGGCCCCAGGATCGCGCCCCACCCATGTCATCGGCCGACGCTGTCGGTCCTGCATGGCCCGGCGCAGCCCGGACACCCCACTGGTGATCACGCTCAACCCCGTTCACCGTTACGCGTGTTCCCGCCACCGGACATGGACACGGTCCACCCACGACCTGCCTCTGATGCGGCTGCCGGAAGTCCTGCCGGCCCAGCGACGACTCGACCGTCTCGCTCGCCGCTACCCGCCTCTGAGCATGACGAAGGCCCTCGAAACCGCCCGCAAGGTCGTCGACGAATGGGCACGGCAGGGCATCCCGATCAACGTCGGAGACGAGTGGACCCGACGGCTCAGTCACATCACCGCAGAACCGACCAGCCGAGCAGTCCCGGCCTCCGATCAACGTCGCCTGGCCGCTTTCCCCGAAACCGTCGTACTGGCAGAGCTCGTCCTCAACCCGCCCGCACATAACATGACGCCCAAAGATCTCTACCTGACGACTGCAGCCGAGCTCAGCCGTCGGCTCTCACGGATCTACACCACCCTGGGCATCCAAGACCCTCTCTTCCAGCGCCTCCACGACCTGCGGACCGGCCTCCGTGATACGACATCATGAGTCGTCGCTGAGCGGGAACATGACGCTCAATCGCGGCAGTCTACGAGTCGCTTCGGCTTCATCCCAGACACTCCAACGTTCCCCCGCCAACCCCCGGCTGCCCAGGTGTTCGCCGCGCTGAGCCCGCACTGCGGCATAGAACTCCTCGCCGCACGGGTCTGGATCCCCGGTCACAAACCCATAGGCTTCCGACGCCACATAGTCCAGCAACTCCCACCCAGGCCAGTCCTCGCCCCAGTCCCTCCAGCTCCTCCCGGCCAACGCCAGGACCTCAGGCGCATCGGCCAGGGCATCCGGGTCAAGCACCGCTCGCCCGAAGATCTCGCCTCCGAGCCCGACCATCCAGAGGCCGAAATAGTCGAAATCGTCATCCGAGCACCGGCCGCCGAAGATCCGCTCAGCCGCAGCCACCAAGTCCCAGTGGAATGCCTGACGGGTTACCTGGTCGAGGCACAGCTGGAACTCGACGATCTCCACCTGCGACCTGCGCGACAGTTCATCCCGCAACCAGGCAAGCCGCGCATCCCTGCCCACTGCCTGTCGTCGACAGGTCTCCATCAGTTCCCAGAAGGATTCGACGTTCACGCGGAACACACTGCCAGGCGCCACTGACAAGCACCGAAATCGCTTCCGCGAAGGCCAGATCGTTTGAGAATGCCGCCAACACCTGGCCGCCGACTACTTGGCAGCTACGCAGGTCAACGCCGCATCACCTGCCACCCAATCTGCGACAGGACAGACGATTCCTGAAGGGCGGCCCGGCGCTGAACCTCCGGGGCGGGAGCACGGCGACCGGGATCTCTGGGATAGCGTCCCTCTCACTCCGGACCAGTAAGGGGGACGTCGTGCAGGTTCAGGTGCGGGGGCAGGGTGCCCGCCGGTGGATCACGTTCGGGGCGATCGCGTTCGGGGCGCTGTTCTTGGTCGTCGGGCTGATCCTTGCGGGGGTGTCGGTCTCGTTCCTGGCGACTGCGGAGCGTGCCCGGGGCACGGTGGTTGCCCTGGAGTGGCGGAACGACCACGACGGCGTATCCCGTAAGAAGCGGGAGGACGACAGGCCCGCGGCGTACCCGGTGGTCGAGTTCACGTCGGCGGACGGTACGCAGAGGACGTTCCAGGACTCCACGGGGTCCAATCCACCGGCGTACGAGGAGGGCGAGCGGGTCGAGGTGCTCTACCACGCAGATTCCCCTGAGGACGCGCGGATCAAGGGGTTCGCCTCGCTGTGGCTGCTGCCACTGATCTTCGGTGGGATCGGGCTGTTGATCGCGGGGATCGGGACAGCCGTTGCGTTGGCGACGCGGGGACGTTCCTAGGTCGCATGTTCAATGCAGTGCTCAGTCGCGACGGGTGGGACTGAGCACCTGACCTGGCACAAGGGCGTTGAGTGGAGGGTTCAACTTCGGCGAGGCAGGGTCGCGTGCAGTTGATTGATTGGGCTGGTTTTCCTGGGTGTTGCTCCGTATCACGGATCATGTCTGGTGGTGTGCATATAAGGGAGGGTTCACATGTTTGAGTAGTGACGCAACTGTTCTATGTTCTTTGGGTGTTGTCGGTGTCTAGCGTTTGCGGTCATGGAGCTTCTTCGTCTGTCGGTGGCCGCGCGCCGGGTGGGGCTGCATCCGGACACGCTGCGGGTGTGGGCGGATGCGGGCAAGGTCCCGGTGGTGTGGGTCGGCCGGGAACGCCGTTTCCCGTCTCAGGCTTTGGAGGCGCTGGTCGAGGGCGACGGCGGGCAGGCGCGCGAGCGGCGTGAGGCGCTGTATGTGCGGGTGTCCGGCCGGACCGGTCAGGAGTCGTCGCTGGCCGCGCAGGAGGCCGAGCTGCGGGCGAGTGCGGCGGGCGAGGTGGTGGCGGTCTTCCGGGACCGGGCGGGACTGCGGGAGTCCCGCCCGGGCCTGGACCGGCTCCTGCGACGAGCACAGAACGGGGAGTTCACCCATGTGCGGGTGACCCACGAGGACCGCCTCGCCCGATTCGGTGCGGCCTGGATCAGCGCGCTGCTCGCCCGTGATCAGGTACGGGTGGAGGTGCTGCACCCCAAGGCCGGGGCACCCGGTGGCACCGAGGAACTGCTGGCCGACTTCATGTCCCTGGTCGCCTCATTCTCCGGCCGCCTGTACGGCATCCGCTCCAGCCAGGCGCGTCGGCGCCTGCTCCAAGCGGCAGCCGCCCCGTATGGGCATGGCACCCCGGACAGCGAGGCATAGCGGGATGCGGCGGAAGATCGCGCTGGGTGAGGGCGAGACGGAGCGGGTGGCCTGCGCCCCGGCGTCGGCGTTCCGGGGCCTGGACACGGTCAGCGGCGAGGTGCTGGGCGCGGCCACGCTGGCCGAGCGGGTGGGCTGGCTTGCGGCGCTGGTGGAGGCCATGGCCGCTGGCGTGACCGCGGCGCACTGGAGCCGGGCCGGGCTGGCCCGGCTCGCCTCCGGTGTGGCCCCGTCCGGGGAGCGGCTGCCCTCGCACGCCTGGATGGCGCTGCGCACCCTGGGCTGGGCCGTGCGTGTGCCGGAGGGGCTGTATGTGCCCGACCGGGTGCGCCGGATCGCCGAGGAGCAGGCCGGACGCGCCTTGCGCTCCGCCCACTGGCGCTCGGCGCTGGTCGATGCGGTGCTGGCCACCTGGCCCGCCGGCCCCGACCCGCTGCGGCGCACCCCCGAGGAGTGGGACGCGCTGTGCGCGGCCTGCCCGGACGGGGCGGCGGTCCCTGCCTCGGTCTTCCGCGCCCGCACCCGGCAGATCCAGAGCTTCGCCGCCGCGCACGGCCGCCTGCCGGACGGCCTGTGCGAGCTGGAGGATCCGCCGGGCGGTGGGCGGCAGGTGGTGCTGGCCGCCGCCGACCGACAGCTGGCCACCCTGGCCCGCTGCGAGGACGATCCGGCCCACTACGCGGTGCTGACGGTGCGGCTGCCGGTGCGCCCCGATCCGCGTGGCCGCGGCGACTGGCACCCGGTGGTGATCCGTTTCCGGCTGCCGCCCACCGTTGCCGTCTCGGCCGCGCTGCACGCCCCCACCTTGCGCCCGCGCGGCGGGCGGCTGCGCCTGGACCTCGCCCACACCACCGCCGCCCCCACCACCCGGCGCGACGGGCACACCCGCGCGGTCGCCTTCGACTACGGCCTGAACACCCTGCACCCCGGCAGCACCCGCTGCCGGTCCGGGTGGCAAGCGTCCGGCGGGGCGGAGGCCCCCGTCACCCGCCCACCGCAGCCGGCGGTGGCCCGGGCGGCAGGCACCGCACACGATGAGCACCCCCACGCGGCACCGGCCACGCGGGGCCAGACTCGGCGCAGGCTTCCACCTGCACACCCACGCCACCCCCACCCGACAATGGGCCGGGCCAGGGCAGGGACAGCCGGGACTTCGTTCCCACCGGGGCGAACACCCAGCCCCGCCTAGAAAAACCTAAGCTCATCCGAGACGCTTTACCCATGCGGTCGGTCCTCCGCCCTCCTCCTCGCCCGGGAGCAGGCGGCCACAGCCGGGTCCTCCTCACGCTCGCGAGGTGTGTGCCCTTCGTGATCGCGCTGGGCGTGCTGGTCATCGAGCTCACTCCCGCCCACTTCATCTATACCGGCCCGCTGCTCGTCGCGACGCCGGCGCTGGCCGCAGTGACGATGGGCCCCAAGGGCACCACCTCGGCGGCGGCTCTGGCTCTGGTGATCAGCGTGACCACCGCCACCTATAACCAGGCGTGGGGCACTCTGCAGGTCTATACCAACTTCCTGGCTCTTGCCCTGGTCTCCCTGGGCAGTTTCATCACGAGTAGCACCATGCAGACGCGCAGGCGGAGCGAGCTCGACCAGGTCCACCGGATCGCCGTGGCAGCACAGGAGGTCATACTGCGGCCCGTTCCCGAGCGCCTGGGCCCCGTGCGGGCGGCCAGTCTGTGCCTGGCGGCCGGGACCGGGGCACAGGTCGGCGGTGATCTGTACGAGGCCGTGCAAACGCGCTACGGCGTCCGGATGATCGTGGGGGACGTCCAGGGCAAGGGACTGAGCGCCATGCGCGCGGTCTCGGTGGCGCTGGGCGCGTTCCGGGTGGTCGCGCACTGCGAGGACGAGCTGATGGAGGTCATGAACCACTGCGCGGACGCGCTGCGACGGGAGGCAGCCGTGCCCGGTGCGTACGGCGAGGAAGTTGTGATGGAGGGATTCACCACCGCGCTCATGGCCCAGGTGCCGGACGACGCCGTGGTGCAACTGGTCAACCGGGGTCATCCGCCCCCGCTGTTGCTGCACCAGGGCAGGGTCCAGGCTCTGATGCCCTCCTCGCCACAGCCACCTCTCGGCCTGGAAGACCTCATCACCGGCCCTCCCGCAAAGCCGGAGAGCCATCCGTTCGTTCCCGGCGACCGTCTGCTGCTGTACACCGACGGCGTGATCGAGGCCCGCAATCGCGACAACGACTTCTTCGACCTGCGGGAGGCCATGGATCGCATAGGCGCAGGCACCACCCCGGCGGAGTTCCTGCACGAACTGCACAAGGCGTTGATCCGCCACACCGGAGGCCGCCTGACGGACGATGTGGCGATGATCCTCGTCGACCGGCTCGACGACGAAGCCGACGAAGCCGACGAAGCCGACGAAGCCGACGAAGCCGACGAAGCCGACGAGCAGGGCGGTGGAGCTGCTGCCGCCGCGCTTGGATGACGACCTCCGCCGGAGGTCCTGTCAGTGGCCGGCGTCCTTCAGCTCCCGGACCAGCTTTGCCGTCACCGGGGTGGGTACGCCGTGGTGTTCGGCCGCGCGGAGCAGCGCGCCGCCGATGGCGTCCAGTTCCAGCGGGCGGCCCGCTTCGGCGTCGCGTTGCATGGAGGACTTGGTGCCCGGCGGGAAGGCGTCGTAGCGGGCGAGGGCCTGGGCAGGGTCGGCCGGGCCGCCGCAGGCACGGCTCACCGCGGCCGTCTCCGCCACCAGGGCCGTCAACTCGTCGCGGTGCCGGGAGCGTACGTCGCCCAGGGGGAGTGCGTAACGGGTGGTGAGCAGCGCGAAGGGCGCGAGGAACGACATCTTCGCCCACAGGGCCGCCACCTCGTCGTCCAGGACGCGGGTGGTGGGACCGGCGTCCGCGAACGCCGCCGCCAGCGCGTCGAGACGCTCGCGAGGCACGGGGTCGCCGGTCACATCGACCTCGGCGAAGGGGCTGGTGTGCTCGATCACGCCGGGGGCGACGCGGGTCGACTCCACGCGGATGACGGCGGGGGCGACCTGGTCGGGGCGGTAACGGGAGCGGAGGAAGTAGGGGTGTTCGACGCCGTTCAGGAAGGGGACGAGCAGGCCGTCGCCCAGGGCGCTGACCGGGACGCGGGCGAGCGCGGCGTCGAGGGCCGTGTGCTTGACGGTGATCAGGCAGACGTCGACCGGTTCGCGCAGTTCGGTGTCCGCTTCAATGTCGGCGGTGAAGTCGCCGAACTGGGCGCTGCGGATGCGGATGCCGGTGGTGCGCAGGGTGTCGGTGGTGGTCTCGCCGGCCAGGCAGATCACACGGTGCCCGGCCCGGGCGAGGAGGGCGGCTAGCAGGCCTCCCACTCCTCCGGGGC
>NZ_JBQQCE010000226.1:0-15035 GCF_052245645.1 Streptomyces sp. KR55
GTGATGAACGTGCCCGCGATGACCAGGTTCTGCAGGACCAGTCGGCGGGCGGCCCGGGAGAGCCGTACGGTCGCGGGGACGGTGGCGAGTTCGTCGCGTACGACGACGGCGTCCGCGGTCTCCAGCGCCAGGTCGGAGCCGGCGCGGCCCATCGCCACGCCGGAGTGCGCGGCGGCGAGGGCGGGCGCGTCGTTGACGCCGTCGCCGACGAAGAGCACCTTGCGGCCGCTGTCCTGGAGGTCGCGTACGGCGTTCACCTTGTCCTCGGGCAGCAGGTCCGCGCGGACGTCCGTCAGGCCGGTGGCCTCGGCGACACGGGCGGCGGTGTGCGCGTTGTCGCCGGTGAGCAGGACGGGGGCGGTGCCGGTGAGGGCGGTGAGGGCGGCCGTGGTCGCGGCGGCCTCGGGGCGGAGGCGGTCGGTGAGGGCGAGCGTGCCGACGGGGATGCCGTCGCGGACGACCAGGACGACCGTCGCACCGTCCTCGCGACCGGTCAGGGCCTCCGCGCCGACCGACGCACCGTCCTCGGGATCGGCCAGGGCCTCCGCGCGGCCGACGCTCACCTTGCGCCCGCCGACGACGGCGGTGACCCCGCGGCCCGGGACGGCCGTGAACTCCTCGGTGGGCGCGATCGGCAGGTCCCGGGCGCGGGCCGCGGCCACGATCGCGCGGGCCAGCGGGTGCTCGCTGGGGTGCTCGGCCGCGGCGGCGAGGGCGAGGAGCCGGTTCTCGTCGAGGCCGGAGTCCGGCAGCGGTCGTACGTCCGTCACCTCGGGAGCGCCCTCGGTGAGGGTGCCGGTCTTGTCGAGGGCGGCGGTGTCGATCTCGCCGAGACGTTCCATCGCGACAGCCGACTTGACCAGCACGCCGTGCCGGCCGGCGTTGGCGATGGCGGACAGCAGGGGCGGCATGGTGGCCAGGACGACCGCGCACGGGGAGGCGACGATCATGAAGGTCATGGCGCGCAGGAGCGCGTCGGTGAGGTGCGCGCCGAAGGCGAGCGGTACGGCGAAGACGGCGAGCGTGGCGGCGACCACGCCGACTGCGTAACGCTGTTCGACCTTCTCGATGAACAGCTGGGTCGGCGCCTTGGTGCGGGAGGCCTCCTCGACGAGGGTCACGATGCGGGCGATGACCGAGTCGGCGGGATCCCGTTCGACCCGGACGCGCAGGGCGCCGGTGCCGTTGAGGGTGCCTGCGAAGACCTCGTCGCCGGGGCGCTTGACGACCGGGAGGGGTTCGCCGGTGATGGTCGCCTGGTCGGCCTCGCTGGTGCCGTCCAGGACCTGGCCGTCGGCGCCGATGCGCTCGCCCGGGCGGATCAGCAGCACGTCGCCGACGGTGAGGTCGCCGGTCGGCACGGTCTCCTCGGTGCCCTGGTCCGTGAGGCGGGTCGCGGTGGTGGGTGCGAGGTCGAGCAGGCCGCGCACGGAGTCGGCGGTGCGGGCGGTGGCCAGCGCCTCCAGGGCGCCGGAGGTGGCGAAGATGACGATCAGCAGGGCACCGTCGAGGACCTGGCCGATGGCGGCCGCGCCCAGTGCCGCGACGATCATCAGCAGGTCGACGTCGAGGGTCTTGTCGCGCAGGGCCCGCAGTCCTTCGAGGGCCGGTTCCCAGCCGCCGGTGATGTAGGCGACGGCGTACAGCGGGGCGAACGCCCAGGCGGGGGCGCCGCCCAGGTCCAGGGCGAGTGCCGCCAGGAACGCCACGAGGGCGGCGAGGGCCCAGCGGGCCTCGGGCAGGGCGAGGATCCGGGTGCGGCGGCGGGGTGCCGTCGGGGTGCGGGTGGGGGCCGGATGGGGCGCAAGAGTCGCTGACACAGGGCCACCATACAGGAACACATGAAGACTCGTTCATTCGTTCATGCGGGGTGGGTAGGATAGCGGTCATGGGTCATGGAGCCGTCACCGCCGCGCAGGACACCACGGAACGCGTACGTCTCGACGCGGACAACGTCGCGAAGGTGGCCACCACGCTCCAGGCCCTGTCCACTCCGTCCCGCCTGCTGATCCTCGCGCGGCTGCGTGAAGGACCGTTGCCCGCCACCGAGTTGGCGGCCGAGGTGGGCATGGAGCAGTCCGCGTGCTCGCACCAGCTGCGGCTGCTGCGCAATCTCGGCCTGGTGGTGGGCGAGCGTCGGGGCCGGTCGGTGGTGTACGCGCTGCACGACGACCATGTCGCTCAGCTCCTCGACCAGGCCGTGTACCACGTGGAGCATCTGCGGCTCGGAATCAGCGACGCCGCCGAGTAGCACGTACCGGCGGCGTCACGACTGCTGAACGCCCCTACATGTTGATCATGTGGCCGGCGAGGCCGTGCACGGCCTCCTGGATCGCCTCGCCGAGGGTCGGGTGGCCGTGGACGTTGCGGGCCACCTCGTGGACGGTGAGGTCCCACTTCTGGGCCAGGGTCAGCTCGGGCAGCAGCTCGGTGACGTCGGGGCCGATGAGGTGGCCGCCGATCAGCTCGCCGTACTTCGCGTCGCTGATCAGCTTCACGAAGCCGGTGGTGTCGCCGAGGCCGTGCGCCTTGCCGTTGGCGGTGAACGGGAACTTGGCGACCTTGACGTCGTAGCCCAGGTCGCGGGCCTGCGCCTCGGTGTAGCCGAAGCTGGCGATCTGCGGCTGGCAGTAGGTGGCGCGCGGGATCATCACGTAGTCGAGCTCCATCGTCTCGGCGTCCGCGATGGTCTCGGCGGCGACCACGCCCATGGCCTCGGCGGCGTGCGCGAGCATCAGCTTCGCGGTGACGTCGCCGATGGCGTAGATGTGCGGGACGGAGGTGCGGCAGCGGCCGTCGACGTCGATCGCGCCGCGGTCGGTGACCTTCACGCCCGTCTTCTCCAGGCCGTAGCCCTCGACGTTCGGCTGGAAGCCGATGGCCTGGAGGACCTTGTCGGCCTCGAGGATCTGCTGGGAGCCGTCCTTCGCGGTGACCGTGACGCGGACCTGCGGGCCGGACTCGTCGAGGGCGTCGACGCGGGTCGAGGTGAGCACGTCGATGCCCAGCTTGCGGTACTGGCGGGCGAGTTCGGTGGAGACCTCGGCGTCCTCGAGGGGGGCGGCGCGGTCCAGGAACTCGACGACGGTGACCTTCACGCCGTAGTTGTGCAGGATGTACGCGAACTCGACACCGATCGCGCCGGCGCCCGCGATGATGATCGACTGCGGCAGTTCCTCGGCGAGGATCTGCTCCTCGAACGTCACCACGCGTGAGGTGCGGCGGGTGCCGGGCAGCAGCTTCGGAGTGGCGCCGGTGGCGATGATGCAGTGGTCGAAGCCGATGGTGCGGGTCTCGCCGTCGTAGCCGGTGATCTGGAGGCTGTGCGGGTCGACGAACGTGCCGCGGCCGTCGTACTCCGTGATCTTGTTCTTCTTCATCAGGTAGTGGACGCCCTTGACCCGGCCGTCGGCGACCTTGCGGCTGCGCCGGAACGCCTCGCCGTAGTCGAAGGTGATCTGTCCGTCGGTCTTGATGCCGAAGGTCTTCGCCTCACGGGTGACGATGTGCGCGAGCTCGGCGTTGCGCAGCAGGGCCTTGGTGGGGATGCAGCCGACGTTCAGGCAGACGCCGCCCCAGTACTTCTCCTCGACGACGGCGACACGTTTGCCCAGCTGGGCGGCGCGGATGGCGGCGACGTACCCGCCGGGGCCCGCTCCGAGAACGACGACGTCGAAGCGCTCGTCCTGCTCGTCCATGCGGAGGTCCCTTTCGGTGTGGTGAAGAGCGGTTGGCCGGGTGTGGTGCGTAAGAGATTCTTTCGCCCCGCCTTGCTCCTCGCCACACTGATCCCTATGACGCGAGTCTCAGCCGCGGCGTGGGCCGGTTCAGTGGTTGGGGGCGGCGCGGCTGATGTCCGCCAGGGCGGAGTGCGGGTCCTCGGAGGTGGCGAGGTCGCCGAGGCTGATCATGCCGATGGGGCAGCCGCCGTGCTCGACGACGGGGATCCTGCGCACCGCGTGCTGGCGCATCAGTTCGATGGCGTGGTCGGTCGTGTCGTCGGGCGCGAGGGTCACCACGGGCGGCCGGGTGCACAGCGAGCCGACGGTGGTGGTGTTCGGGTCGAGGCCCTCGGCGACGGCCCGGACCGCGATGTCGCGGTCGGTGAGGACGCCGAACAGATCACAGTCGTAGGCCACCAGGACGTCGCCGATGTCCTGGTCGCGCATCATCCGCGCCGCCCGCGCCACCGTGGTCATCGGCTCGACCGAGGCCGTGCCGGGCGACATCACGTCGCGTATCTGCCTGGTCATGAACGCCTCCTGGGGGTACGGCCGGCTCAGCTGCCGTGCAGCGCGTCCAGCACGTCGTCGTCCGTCAGCTGCTCGAAGTCCTCGTACCAGAGCCCGACCGCGTGGAACGGGCTCGGCCGCATCAGGCACACCACGTCGTCGGCGTCGCCGCGCAGCAGCTCGGTCGCCTCGTGCGAGCAGACCGGCGCGGCGACGACCACCCGTTCGGGCTCGCGCCGGCGCACGGCCTGCACGGCGGCACGCGCGGTCGATCCGGTGGCCAGCCCGTCGTCGACGACGATCGCGGTACGTCCCTTCAGTTCGACGGCGGGGCGGCCCTGCCGGTAGCGCTGCTCGCGCCGGTGCAGTTCGGCCCGTTCCCGGGCCACCACCGGGGCGAGCTCCTCCTCCGTCAGGCCCAGCTGGTCCAGGGCCCGGGCGTCGAACAACGGGGGGTCGTCGCCGGCGATCGCTCCGACGCCGAACTCCTCGTGGGCAGGCGCGCCGATCTTGCGGACGACGAGCACGTCGAGCGGGGCGCCGAGCGCCCGTGCGACCTCCCGGGCGACCGTGACGCCACCGCGGGGCAGGGCGAGCACGACGGGGTCCGGGAGGGTGCCCTTCTCCTGCAGGATGCGCAGATGCTCGGCCAGCTCCCGGCCGGCGTGCGCGCGGTCTCGGAAACTCATGTCCCACCACCTGCCTGCTGCTGGTCTCGCCCTGTGTCGGTACGGGTTTCCACAGGGCGCCGGGCGACACACCGACGATCACGGGTGTCGCCCGGCGGACCCGGCGGCTACCCGGAGAAGTCCCCGGCCGTGGGCCGGCGTGCCGCCGCCGTCGCCCCGCGTACGTCGGTGAGGGGACGCAGCCGGTAGGTGAAGGCGTAGTCGCGGTCGGCGAACAGCTTGTACTCGTCGTGGGTGTGCGCGCCCCAGCTGTTGTCGCCGCCCACGCCCATCTGCCGGTGGTTGACGCGCAGGACGACCTCGTCCCGCGGAGTGAGCTGGTAGTCGTGGCGCACCCCGGACGACAGGTCCTCCGGGGTGAAGTGCGAGGCGTTGACCTCCAGCAGCGGCTCACCGGAGACGAGCAGACCCGAGCCGCCCCGGTCGGTGAGCGCGACCCAGCGGACGTCCGTCTTGTTGCCGTTCTCCTGCGGGCGGATGTACGGGGTCCACTGCCCGGAGACGGTCCCGGAGTACACGCCCACGTCGGTGCCGTCGTTGCGGTCCCAGTGGTTCTCCTCGGGCCCGCGGCCGTAGTAGCGCAGATGCTCGAAACGCCCCGGCAGGAACAGCAGCGTGCCGACCTCCGGGATGTACGGCAGGGACGCCGCGCCCGGGTGCAGCGTGTTGTCGACCTTGATCTCGGCGTTGCCGAAGACCGTGTACGTGGTGGTGTACGCGGACTCGACGGTGGTGGGCAACGTGCCGCTGACCTTGATCTCGACAGCTCTGTCGCGCAGGACGCGCACGCTCACGTCCGTCACCCTGCGCCGGGCGCCCGCGTCGCGCCAGGTCTGGTTGCGGGTGTGCTGGCCGTTGCCCTTGTCGTTGTCGGTCGGCGCCCGCCAGAAGTTCGGCGCGGGTCCGGAGGTGATCAGTCGGGTGCCGGCGGCCTCGTACGAGGTGATGACCCCGCTGCTCTTGTCGACGGTGACGGAGAAGCCCTTGCCGGTGACGGTGACGGACGTGTCGCCGTCGTCGTACGTCAGCGCAGGGATGTCGTCCAGCGGTACCGGCCTCACGGCCGGGCTGCCGGCGTCGAGGGGGAGCTGCTGCTTGGCCACCTCGAAGCCGGCCTTCGCCCACTTCGTGGGCTCCTTGGTGGTGAACGACAGTTGGAGGAAGTACTCGGTGCCCGGCGCCGGGCCGTCCGGCAGCCGTACGGGCAGGCTGATCTCCTTGCTCGACAGGGGCGGGACGTTCAGCTGTTCGCGGGTCAGCTTGCCGCGCCGGACGACCTCACCGTCGGCGACGAGGCTCCACCTTCCGTCGAATTCATGGAGATTGGTGAACAGGTACTCGTTGGTGACCTTGACTGTGCCCACGCCGTCGGCCGGTGAGACGTTGATCGCCTGGTAGACCTGCTTGACCTCGGCGGCCTTGCCGGTGTGGGCCCGGTCCGCGGTGACGATGCCGTCGGCGACGAAGTTCCCGTCGTTGGGGTTGTCGCCCCAGTCGCCGCCGTACGCGAAGAACGTCCGCTCGCGGGGCCGCTTCTCGGTGAAGCCGGCGGTGGCGGCGTCGAACCAGAACCGCACGCCGTCGTCGCCGGGGCCGCGGCCCTCCTCGGCCAGCTCTGCGGCGGTCAGGGCGCGGGCGTAGACGCGTGCCCGCCGTACGGTGCCGCTGAACTCCCGGGTCCAGTTGTCGACGTCGGTGGCGAGCGACAGGGGCGCGGTGTTGCTGCCGGGCCGGCGCGTGGTGGTCCGGGTGGCCTTCACCGCTCCGTCGACGTGGAGGGTCAGCGTGCCGCCTCGGCGTCGAAGACACCGGCTATGTGGTGCTCCCTGCCGGTCCAGTCGTCCGGCACCGCCCAGCTCGCGGTGATCCACTGGCCGCCGCCGTGGATGAAGAACTCGATGGTCCTGTTGGTCTGCTTCAGTGCGTACTGGGTGTCGCCCTTGGCGAGGATGGGCTGGTGGTTGCCGGTGACGTGCGGGGTGAGCCAGGCCTCCAGCGTCAGGGAGCCGGTGAGGTCGAGGCTCGCGTCGCGGGCGAAGACGGTGCCGCCGGAGATGCCCCGGTCGCGGTCGAAGGTGCCGCTGGGGGCGAGGACTTCTCCCTGGAGCTGTCCGGGGCCGGTCTCGGTGAGCAGCTTGCGTGTCGGGGTGGGCCAGCTCAGGGACTGGTCCATGAAGTCCCAGATCCAGCCGCCCTGGAGGACGTCGTGGCGGCGGATGATGTCCCAGTACTTCTTGAAGTTGCCGTTCGAGTTCCCCATCGCGTGGGAGTACTCGATCATCACGTACGGCCGGGTGTCGGCGGTGTCCTTCGCGCGGGCCTCGACGCGCGCGGGGCTCTCGTACATCTCCGAGCGGATGTCGCTGATCGTGGGGCGGTCGTCGCCCTCGTACTGGATGACGCGGGTCGGGTCGTAGGAGCGGATCCAGTCGTGCATGGCGACGAACGTGCTGCCGCCGCCGGCCTCGTTGCCGAGTGACCAGATGACGACCGAGGAGTGGTTCTTGTCGCGGTGGACCATGTTCTGGGCGCGGGCCACACAGGCCGCGCTCCAGTCGGCGTGGTTGCCGGGGTACTGGCCGCGGATGCCGTGGGTCTCGACGTTGGCCTCGTCGACGATGTACAGGCCGTATTCGTCGGCGAGTTCCAGCCACAGCGGGTTGTCGGGGTAGTGCGAGGTGCGGACCGTGTTCATGTTCATCCGCTTGATGACCTCGATGTCCTCGACCATGTCCGCGCGGGTCAGCGCCGTGCCGCGGTCGGGGTGCATCTCGTGCCGGTTGGTGCCTCGGAAGGAGACGGGCCTGCCGTTGATGCGCATCAGCCCGTCTTTCAGCGCGAACTCGCGCAGGCCGACCCGGTGCGACAGCGTCTCGGTCACCTTGCCCGCCGGGTCGCGCAGGCGCAGGACGGCGGTGTAGAGGTTGGGGTGTTCGGCCGACCAGAGCTGCGGCGCGGGCACGGCTCTGGCGGCCTGTACGGTCACGTCCTCACCGGCCGGTCCGACGTCGACGGCCTGCTGCAACGGCCTCGACCAGACGGCGTGGCCCCGCGCGTCGTACAGCTGCGCCTCGACCGTGTACCGCCCGGCGCCGCCACTGCCGTAGGCGCGCACGCTCGCGGTGACGGACAGGTCGGCGGCCGTGTAGTCGTCGCTCAGCGGTGTGTCCAGCTTGAAGTCGCGCAGGTGCACGACCGGAGTGGAGAAGAGGTACACCGAGCGGAAGATGCCGCTCAGCCGGATCATGTCCTGGTCCTCCAGCCAGTCGCCGTCGGAGTAGCGGTACACCTCCACGGCGATCTGGTTGGTGCCGGGCCTGAGGTGTTCGGTGATGTCGTACTCGGCAGGCGTGTAGGAGTCCTCGTGGTAGCCCACCAGCTCGCCGTTGATCCACACGTAGTGCGCGGACTTGACCCCCTCGAAGTGCAGGAACGTCCGCCGCCCCGCCCAGTCCCGCGGGACGGTGAAGGTACGCCGGTACTGGCCGACGGGGTTGTAGCGGGTCGGCGCGGCCGGGGGCTGCGGCTCCTCGCCCAGGCCGTTGGGGCCCCACCAGGGGTAGGTGATGTTGACGTAGATGGGGAAGTCGTAGCCGTGCATCTGCCAGGCGGAGGGGACGGGGATGCTGTCCCAGTCGCTGTCGTCGAGGTCGGTGCGGTAGAAGTCGGTGTCCCGGTCGTCGGGGCGGTCGGCGTAGGCGAACTTCCACCGCCCGTCGAGGCTCAGCCGGTACGGCGAGCGGGTGCGGTCGGCGGCCAGGGCCTGTTCGACGTCGGCGTACGGCATGAGGGTGGTGTGCGGCGGTTCGGTGCCCAGCCGGAAGATTGCGATGTTCCCGTTCCACTCGGGGGATCCGTCCGCCGCCGCGCTCCGGCCGGCGGTGTGCGCGGCGGCATCCCGGGCGGGCGAGGACAGGGCGAGCGCGCCGAGAACGGCGGCACCGGACTCGAGGAGTCGACGGCGACTGACGAAGGCCCGCTGCTCGGGGCGAGCCGACTGATCGGCGGGAAACGCGTGCGGGTGCGGCATGACCGTGTCCTTCCTCGGAACGAACAGTGCGCTGCACGAACGGAGAGCGGCTCAACTCACGGTGAACTCACGGCGGTGAAACAGCAGTTGACGGCGTTACGGATCTCGGCTCGTGATGACGGAGTCCGCTGCTGCAACCCGGCTCACCCTAGAACTTCGAACACAACCGAAGCAATTACCCCGTCGGAGTTTGTGTGTTCCTGATGGAGGGCTGATCGACTGGGGGTGTTCCTTCGGCTGTTATGGGCGCACGCGCCGCTTCCCGCCCCGTCCCAGCGCCGTGCCCGACACGGCGAGTACGGAGAGCAGGACGAGCGCACCGGCCGGGCCGAGTACGGTCCAGGGGGCCAGTTCCACGTACGGCTGGTTCTCCGACAACAGGCGGCCCCACTCCGGCGTGGGCGGCTGCTCGCCCAGGCCGAGGAAGCCGAGGGAGGCCAGGACGAGGACCGTGGTGGGCAGCCGCAGCAGGGCGTTGCGCAGGACGGCGGTATGACCGGGCTTCGTCAGCGGACCTGCCGGGCGAACGCGTCGTACGCCCGCTCGTCGAAGAGGACGAAGGTGACTTCCTCGACGGCCGTGTCCGTCTCCCGCACGGTCTGTACGGCGATACGGGCGGCGTCGTCCATCGGCCACCCGTAGATGCCGGCGGACACGGCCGGGAACGCGACCGTGCGGGCGCCCAACTCGTCGGCCACGCGCAGGGACTCGCGGTAGCAGGAGGCGAGGAGGGCGGAGCGGTCCTCCTGCTCGGAGTAGACGGGGCCGACCGTGTGGATCACCCAGCGTGCGTTCAGATCCCCTGCGGTGGTGGCGACCGCCTGGCCCGTGGGCAGGCCCTTGCCGTACCGGGAGGCGCGGAGCCTCCGGCACTCCTCGAGGATCGCAGGGCCGCCGCGCCGGTGGATGGCGCCGTCCACTCCTCCGCCGCCGAGCAGCGAGGAGTTGGCCGCGTTGACGATCGCGTCGGCGCTCTCCTGGGTGATGTCGCCCTGGACCAGCCTGATGGTGGTCATGTCTGCCTCAGTCTCTTCCAGACGGCCTTCGCGGCGTTGTGCCCGGACATACCGTGCACGCCGGGTCCCGGCGGGGTGGCCGAGGAGCAGATGAAGACGGCCGGATGCGGGGTGCTGTACGGGAACAGGGACAACTTGGGGCGCAGCAGCGTCTGGAGTCCGGACACCGCGCCGGAGGCGATGTCGCCGCCGACGTAGTTGGCGTTGTGGGCGGCGAGTTCGGGCGGGCCGGCGGTGGCTCGGGCGAGGACGCGGTCGCGGAATCCCGGGGCGAAGCGCTCCAGTTGGCGTTCTATGGCGTCGGTGAGGTCGCCGGTCCAGCCGCTGGGGACATGGCCGTACGCCCAGAAGACGTGCCGGCCCGCCGGTGCGCGGGTGGGGTCGACGACGCTGGGCTGCACGGTGATGAGGAACGGCCGGTCGGGCGCGCGGCCCTCGCGCGAGGCGGCGCGCAGCGCGGTGCCGATCTCCCCCGTGTCGGCGCCGATCTGCACGGTTCCGGCGCTGCGCGGCTCCTCGGCGGTCCACGGCACCGGGCCGTCCAGGGCGTAGTCGACCTTGAAGACGCCGGGGCCGTACCGGTAGCCCTCGTAGTAGCGGCCGAAGCCCGCGATGCGGGCGAGGGCGGTGGGTGAGGTGTCGAAGACGTACGCCCGGGCGGGCGGCAGGTCGTCGAGGCGCTTGACCTCGTAGTCGATGTGGACCGTGCCGCCGAGGTCCTTCAGGTAAGCGGCGAGAGCGTCCGAGATGGACTGGGAGCCGCCGCGGGCCACGGGCCAGCCGCGGGCGTGCGCGGCGAGCGCGAAGACCAGGCCGATGGCGCCGGTGGCGAGGCCGGTGAGCGGGGCCATCACATGGGCGACGAGACCGGCGAAGAGCGTCTTGGCCCGTTCGTCGCGGAAGCGCCGCATCAGCCAGGTGGACGGAGGAAGCCCGACCAGGCCGAACCGGGCGAGGGTCACCGGGTCGCGGGGCAGCGCGGTGAGCGGCAGGGACATGAAGTCGCGGGCGAGGGTGTCCCAGTGGGGCAGGAAGGGCGCCACCAGCCTGCGGTACGCCCCTGCGTCGCGCGGGCCGAAGGAGGCGGCCGTCTCGCCGACCGACCGGGACAGGACCGCGGCGGTGCCGTCGGTGAAGGGGTGGGCCATGGGCAGCTCGGGATGGACCCATTCCAGGCCGTAGCGGTCCAGGGGCAGGGCGCGGAACGCGGGTGAGTTGATGCCGAGTGGGTGCGCCGCCGAGCACGGGTCGTGACGGAAGCCGGGCAGGGTGAGCTCTGCGGTGCGCGCTCCCCCGCCGATCGTGTCCCGGGCTTCGAAGACGGCCACGGAGAAGCCACGGCGGGCCAGCTCCACGGCAGCGGTCAGTCCGTTCGGCCCCGCACCCACCACGACCGCATCGAGCATCGACGGCACCTTCGGACCCCTTCGTCAGCCGATGGCCACTGAGGATCAGGATATGCCGGGGGACTGACAGTGCTCGGCGACGGGGTGACCCCGCGGCATGCTCCGGGCTCAGACCGACGACGCCAGCAGCCCCGCCACCCGGCGTGCCGTCGCCGCGTCGCGGGCCGCGGTGAACGGCAGGGCGTTGCCGCCCGTGATGCGGAACGGCTCACCCGTGCGGGTCAGGTGGGCGCCACCCGCCTCCTCGACCAGCAGCAGGCCTGCCGCGTGATCCCATGCCGCCTCCCACGAGAACGCCGTGGCGTCCAACTCGCCGCGGGCGACGGCGAGATACTCCAGGCCCGCCGAACCGCAGTCGCGGGGTGCGGCCCCGTCCGTCCACAGGCCGAGCAGGTCGCGCTTCTGCTCGGCCGTCGTGTAATCCGGGTGGGACGTGGCGATCCTCAGGTCCCGTCCGGGTGCGGGCGAGCCGGCGAACAGCTGCTCACCGTCAAGGAAGGCGCCCCGCACCCGTACGGCCGTGGCGAGTTGGTCGCGGGCGGGGGCGTATGTCCACGAGGCGAGCAGGACGCCGCTCTGCGCGAGCGCCACCAGTGTGCAGAAGCCGTCCTCGCCGTGCACGAACTGGCGGGTGCCGTCGACGGGATCGACGATCCAGACCGGGGCGTCGCCCCGTATCGCCTCGTACGATGCGGGGTTGGCGTGCACCGCCTCCTCGCCGACGACCACGGAGCCGGGCAGGAGCTCACCCAGCGCCTCGGTGAGGTACTGCTCGGCCAGGCGGTCGGCGTCCGTCACCAGGTCGTGCGGGCCGCTCTTCTCGTCGACCTCGTGGGCGGCCAGCTGGCGGAAACGCGGCATGATCTCGGCCGCGGCGGCCTTGCGGACCGCCTCCTCCACGTCGGCCGAGTGGCGCGCGAGAAACTCGTCGATGGTTTCGCTGTCTTCGATCATGCCTCCATGAGAGCACGCGCCACTGACAATCCCTACCCGGCCAGTGCACTACAGGTGGAACCGGCATGAACTCCCGATGCCACACCCCACCGCAGGCAAGGGACATTCAGGACATCACCGGCCCACCGCGTACCCCTGCATCCCCCGCGGATTGGCCGCCGCCGACAGAATGCCGCTCTCCGGGTCCCGGGCGACCGCGCACAGCCGGCCCTCGGACCAGTCGTCACCGACCGTGACGTCATGGCCGCGCCGCCGCAGCTCCGCCACGACAGCGGGGTCCGTGCGCGCCTCGACGGTGACGCTCCCCGGGCGCATCCCGCGTGGGTAGAAGGAGCCGGGGAAGCTGTCGTTGTGCCAGTTCGGCGCGTCGATCGCGCCCTGGAGGTCAAGGCCGCCGCGTACCGGAGCACGCAGGGCGACCGCCAGGAAGAAGTGGAGCTGCCACTGGTCCTGCTGATCGCCACCGGGCGTGCCGAACGCCATGACCGGCGTCCCGTCCCGCAGGGCGATGGACGGCGTCAGGGTGGTGCGTGGCCTGCGTCCCGGCGTGAGCGAGTTCGGCAGGCCCTCCTCCAGCCAGGTCATCTGCAACCGGGTTCCGAGCGGGAAGCCCAGTTCGGGCACGACGGGGTTGGACTGCAGCCAGCCGCCGCTGGGCGTGGCGGCGACCATGTTGCCCCAGCGGTCGACGATGTCGAGATGGCAGGTGTCGCCGCGGGTACCGCCGTCGGCGGCGACGTCGGGTTCGCCCGGCACCGGGGCCGTCGGGCTCTTGGCGACCGTCGGCTCTCCGGCCCCCGGCGCGCCGAGGCCCGCCACGCCGGTGGCGGCGCCGCGCGCGTGGGCGCACAGCCGCGGGGTGCGCCCTTCCGGGCTCCCGGGCCGCAGCTCGTACGACGCCGTGTCGGCGACGAGTTCCCGCCGTGCCGCGTTGTAGGCGCCCGACAGCAGCTCGCCGAGCGGCACCTCGGCCGCGTCGCCGTACCAGGCCTCCCGGTCGGCCATGGCGAGTTTGCAGCCCTCGATCAGCAGGTGGACGTAGTCCGCGGAGCCGTACGGGGGCAGTTCGGGCGGGAGCAGCGCGAGCTGCTGGAGGAGGACCGGGCCCTGGCTCCAGGGGCCGGCCTTGCACAGGGTCCAGCCGTTCCAGTCGTACGTCACCGGCGTCTCGTAGGTCGCGGACCAGCCGGCGAGGTCGGCGGCCGTGAGGGTGCCGGTGTGGTGCTTACCGCTGGTGTCCAGGGTGGGCCGGTGTGCCTGCCGTACCAGCGCCTCGGCGATGAAACCGGTGCGCCACACCTGCCGTGCCGCCTCGATCTGCGCCTCGCGGTCCCCCGCCCCGGCGACCTCGGCGAGCAGCCGCTGCCAGGTGGCGGCGAGCGCGGGATTGCGCAGCAGCTCGCCGGGCCGGGGCGCCCGGCCGCCCGGCAGATACACCTCCGCGGACGTGGTCCACTCGGTCTCGAATAGCTCGCGCACGGTCTCCACGGTCTCGCCGACGCGCTCCACGGGCGCGTGCCCGTGTTCCGCGTATCCGATGGCGTACTTCAGGACGTCGGCGAGGGACTTGGTGCCGTGGTCGCGGAGCAGGAGCATCCAGGCGTCGAACGCACCGGGGACGGCCGCCGCAAGGGGCCCGGTACCGGGTACGAGATCCAAACCGAGTCCCCTGTAGTGCGCGACCGTCGCTCCGGCCGGCGCCACGCCCTGCCCGCACAGCACCTGCACCTCGCCGCCCGCCGGGGCGAGCAGGATCGGCACCTCACCGGCGGGCCCGTTCAGGTGCGGCTCGACGACATGCAGCACGAAGGCGCCCGCCACGGCAGCGTCGTAGGCATTGCCGCCGTCCTCCAGGACGGCCATCGCCGACTGCGAGGCCAGCCAGTGGGTGGAGGACACCATGCCGAAGGTGCCCTGGAGGGTGGGACGGGTGGTGAACATCTGGCCTCTCACCTTGCTGTTTGCGCGCGTCGGTCGGTCCGATCAGCACTCAAGAACTGGCCTGGGGAGAATCTGGGGAGTTTGGGCCCGGACTCGCGACCTGATCGCCGAGCAGGCTATCGATCGCTCGGCGTCCCTTCTCCCTTGCCTCCGGCATGAAGTGCGCACAGTGGTCGAGCGTGATCGTCGGCGAGGAGTGCCCCAGCCACTTGGCGAGGGTGACCACTGACTCTCCTGTCTCAAGCACGAGTGAGGCGTACGTATGCCTCAGCACGTGGAACCCGTCTCTCGGCGCCGCCTGCCATTGCCAAGGCTTCGCTCCCTTGGCGAGCGGTGGGATGATGCCTGCCTTGGCCAGAGCAGGCTTCCAGATCTCGGTGTTCCATGTGTTCGCGGCGATGGCGTTCCCGAACTTCGTCGTCAGCACAAGGCCAAACTTCCTTCGTTCCCTCTCAGGTTCGGGACCACCCCAGGGCAGCTCGACCTCGCTGGAAGGGTATGCCCTGGCATGCTTCACCAACTCGTCAGCCACCGAACGCGGCATGTCCACGACGCGCGTCTGCCGCCCTTCGGAAGCGCGAAGTACTTGCGGCTGCTGCGTATCTGCACCTGCCGCCTGACATGAATGAGGGCACGCCCTTAGAGTCCGTAACACGATCTTGTCGAGGTGTGCTGGCCGGGCGTGACCAGTAGGACGATTCCGCCGTTCGTGAGGTGTGGGGAATCGGCCGTGGATCGTGGACGACGAACTGTGGGCGCTGATCGGG
>NZ_JBQQCE010000227.1:0-14924 GCF_052245645.1 Streptomyces sp. KR55
CGGCGGGGACGGTGATGGCGCACGGCGTACGCCAGCCGTAGCGCTGGATGAGGTCGGCGGTGACCACCGTCAGGCCGGCTGCGGGGCCACTCACCTGGAGCGGGGCGCCGCCGAGCCGGCCGACGACGAGTCCGCCCACGGCTGCGGCGACGAGGCCGGCCTGCAGAGGCGCGCCGGTGGCGAGGGCGATGCCGAGGGACAGCGGCAGGGCGATCAGGAAGACGGCGATGGAGGCCGACACGTCGGCGCCGGCGACGGGGAAGCGGCGGTGCCGGGGCGGTGGCGGGGTGTGCGGTGGGCGGGTGCGTTCGGGGCCGTAGGGGTCGGTGGCGCGAGTGGGGACGCAGGCTGACATGTTTCCCGTCTCCTCCGGGGCAGCGCGGTCGCGGAACAGGTGGTCCCGTCCGGCGGCGGGGTTGGGTCGCGGCCGTGGGTCACGGCGTGCAGCGGCGGGATGTGACAACTCTCAGTAAATGAATCGTAATGCAGGGTAAAGGTCAGGCATGGATTTTCCCGGCAAATGGGTTAAACCACCGCCTCGGTGGATGAAATGAGCTTTTGATCGGCTTGTCGTACTAGTTCCTTCTCCTTCTCATGCGACCTTGGCCGCGCTGCCAACTCATCGACTGGAGAAGGAAGGTGGGCGGAACATGGCCGCCACCCAGAGGATCGCCGCGGTCGCCGTGGTCGCCGCGGCCTGTGCCGCATCGCTCGCCGGTTGCACGACCGGCTCCGACAGTTCGGAGGAGGGGGCCCCCGGCCCGCAGCAGGGCGCCGGGGTACCCAGGAGCCCGGTCCGCCTGATCGGTGACGGCTCCACCGCGTTCACCGGGGCGCAGCCGCATCTGCCCCAGCCCGAGCGGCTGAAGCCCGGTGCGAAACCACCGCAGTTCGTGGTGTTCTCCTGGGACGGCGCCGGCGAGGACAGCCAGCACCTGTTCTCCCACTTCCGCAGGGTCGCCAGGGAGAACAACGCCACGATGACGTACTTCCTCAGCGGCGTGTACCTGCTGCCCGAGGACAGGAAGGACCTCTACCGCCCACCGCAGCACTCGCCGGGTCGCTCCGACATCGGCTTCAACGACCGCCAGGGCATCGCCGACACCGTGAAGCAGCTGCGGCTGGCGTGGTTGGAGGGCAACGAGATCGGCACTCACTTCAACGGTCACTTCTGCGGCAGCGGTGGCGTCGGTGAGTGGTCGGTGGAGGAGTGGAAGGAGGAAATCGCCCAGGCGAAGAAGTTCGTGAAGTCCTGGAAGACCAACGCCGGGATGGAGGACGCCTCCCCCCTGCCCTTCGACTACGACAAGGAGCTGATCGGAGCGCGCACTCCCTGCCTGGAGGGCCAGGAGAACTTCGTGAAGGCCGCCCGCGAGCTGGGCTTCCGCTACGACACCAGCGGCGTCAACAACCAGGTCTGGCCCGGCAAGAAGGAGGGCCTGTGGGACCTGTCGATGCAGCTCGTGCCATTCCCCGGACACACCTACGAACAGCTGACCATGGACTACAACTTCATGGTCAACCAGTCGGGCACCACCACCCAGGGCGACCCCGACAAGTACGAGTTCTGGGGCGACCAGATGCGCGACGGCCTGCTCCAGGGCTTCCAGCGGGCATACAACGGCAACCGCGCACCGCTGATCATCGGCAACCACTTCGAGTCCTGGAACGGTGGCGCCTACATGCGCGCCGTCGAGGAGGTCATCGAGCAGGTGTGCACCAAACCCGAGGTGCGCTGCGTCTCCTTCCGGCAGCTCGCGGACTGGCTGGACGCCCAGGACCCGAAGGCCCTCGCGAAACTGCGCACACTGAAGGTCGGTCAGGCCCCGAAGCACGGCTGGGGGTCCTTCCTGTCCGTGCGCCCCGCCCCGGCCCCGAAGGGAGTCCCCGGGGCGCCGGCGGACAGGCAGTAGGAGTCGTCACGCGGGGGTGGCGACACCCTCACTGAGCACGAACCCGGGATCGACCTGCGCCGCCAGGTCGACCCCGAGGCGCTCATTGCCCCAGGACTGGGCGTTCTTCAGGTGGAAGTGCACCATCTGGTGGGTGTAGCGCTCCCAGTCGCGCAGTTCGTACGTCGCGTCGGCGGCCGTACGCAACGTGCGCAGGGCGCGCTGGTTGACGTCCTCCAGGTGCTCGAACCGGGGCGGCCGGCCCTTCTCCATGGCGCGCACCCAGTCCGAGTGCCCGACGGTCTCGAGCAGGTCGTCTCCGACTTCGGCGCGGAGGAAGTCGAGGTCGTCCTGGCCCTGAACCTTGTTGCCGACGACCTTCAGCGCAACGCCGAAGTCGCGGGCGTACTCCTTGTACTGGCGATAGACGGAGACCCCCTTCCGGGTCGGCTCGGCGATGAGGAACGTGATGTCGAAGCGGGTGAACAGGCCGGAGGCGAAGGAGTCCGAGCCTGCGGTCATGTCGACCACGACGTACTCGTCGCGGCTGTCCACCAGGTGATTCAGGCACAGCTCCACCGCTCCGGTCTTGGAGTGGTAGCAGGCGACTCCCAGGTCGGCGTCCGTGAAGGGGCCGGTGACCATCAAACGGACGGCCCCGCCGTCGAGTTCCACCGGCCGGGCGCAGGCGTCGTAGACCGGATTGTCCTCGCGCACCCGGAGCAGCCGCGAGCCCTCGCCCGGCGGCGTGGTCTTGATCATCGAATCGGCCGAGCCGATGCGCGGGTTGGAGCCGCGCAGGTAGTCCTTGATCAGGGCGAGCCGATCGCCCATCGCGGGCAGTCGGGCGGCCTCCGCCTCCTCGAGGCCGAGCGCGGCCCCGAGGTGCTGGTTGATGTCGGCGTCGATCGCGATGACCGGGGCGCCCGAGGCCGCCAGGTGGCGGATGAACAGGGAGGACAGGGTGGTCTTGCCGCTGCCGCCCTTCCCGACGAAAGCAATTTTCATGTTCACCAAGGGTAGTGGCGCGCTGGCGGTGCGTGGCAGGTGCAGGTGAAGAAGACCACTCCATCGTGGGGTGTGCGCCCGGGGTGGCTAGGGTCGTACTCATGAGTACGACAGGTGGGACCGCCGATCCGTTCGCGGCCCTGGGTGCGCTGCCCGGTGTGGCCGAGTCGGTGGAGTCCGTGCGCAAGGCCGTGGATCGGGTCTACGGGCACCGGATCATGCGCCGGCGGAGCAACGAGATCACCTCCGAGGCGGCGCTGCGTGGCGCCCGCGGTTCCGCGGCGCTGTCCGGCGCGGACTGGGCCCTGGAGGAGGTGCGTCGGCGCACCGACTTCAGCGGGGACGACGAGGCGCGGGTCGTGGGCGCGGCGCTCCGGTTGACTGCTGAGGCCGGTCAACTGCTGTCCATCTGGCGGCAGTCGCCCCTGCGTGTGCTGGCCCGGCTGCACCTGGTGGCCGCCGCGGACAAGGCCGAGCAGGTGGGGCGGCCCCGTCGGCCGGGCGAGCCCGTCGACGAGCCGCTGATCGAGCAGCCGCTGCCGGATGCGGCCGAGGTGTCCGGGCGCCTGGAAGGCCTGGCCGAGCTGATCATCGCGGGCAGTTCGGCTCCCGCGCTGGTCACGGCGGCCGTCGTGCACGGTGAGCTGCTCGCACTGCGCCCCTTCGTCTCGCACAACGGTCTGGTCGCGCGCACGGCCGAGCGGATCGTCCTGGTGGGCAGCGGCCTCGACCCGAAGTCCGTCTGCCCGGCCGAGGTGGGGCACGCCGAGCTGGGCCGCACGGCCTATCGGGAGGCGTTCGACGGCTACCTCTCCGGCACTGCGGAGGGCATGGCGGCGTGGATCGCCCACTGTGGCAGGGCGGTCGAACTGGGCGTGCGCGAGTCGACGGCGGTGTGCGAGGCACTCCAGCGAGGGGCGGCGTAACCGTCCGAAAAGGGTTGCGGCGGTACGAGTTCTCGTACCGCCGCTGGCATGAGCACCGGGTTACCAAGCGTCCTCGATATGTCGCCCATCAGGTCGGGAACTTTGCCCGTCACCTGGTGCGGCTGGCCCGTAATCGACGGGTCGACGTCGCGTGGGTGCCCAGTGTTCATGCTCGGTCCGTGGGGCCAGTGTGCGAATTTAGGTTGATCCCTTCGGATGGCCTTGGTCTCGCGGGCCGTTAAGTCCTTTGTACTCCAGGTCCGGAGTGAGTGGAAGTGGTGGCTGTACTTCTTTACTTTTAGCCCTAAAGCCGTATTAAACGGGCACCGGTTTTCCCGACGTGGGTGTGGCCAGGTCAGATGGCCGCCGCCCGGCGCCGGTTCGCGTACCAGACAAGGCCGGCGGTGGCCGCCGCGGCCCCTATGGCGGCGGCCGCGACGAGCGCCGGACGCGGCGGTACGGAGAGGGCGGGCAGCCGCTGCTTGAGCCGGACCGGGCGGTGGAAGTCGAGAATCGGCCACCCGCGCGCGAGTGCCTCACGGCGCAGTGTGCGGTCCGGATTCACGGCGTGCGGACGGCCGACGGACTCCAGCATCGGCAGGTCGGTCGCCGAATCGCTGTAGGCGTAGCAGCGCGACAGGTCGTACCCCTCGGACGCGGCCAGCTCCCTGACGGCCTCCGCCTTCGTCGGGCCGTAGGCGTAGTACTCGATCTCGCCCGTGTAGCACCCGTCGTCGCCCACGACCATGCGCGTGGCGACCACCCGGTCGGCGCCGAGCAGTTCGCCGATCGGCTCGACCACCTCGGAACCCGACGTGGACACGATCACCACATCGCGTCCGGCGGTGTGGTGCTCCTCGATGAGGGAGGCGGCCTCGTCGTAGATGATCGGGTCGATGATGTCGTGCAGCGTCTCGGCGACGATCTCCCTGACCTGCTGGACGTTCCAGCCGCGGCACAGCGTGGACAGGTATGCGCGCATACGCTCGATCTGGTCATGGTCGGCGCCGCCCGCGAGGAACACGAACTGGGCATATGCGGATCGCAGGACACCTCGGCGGTTGATCAGTCCGCCTTGGTAGAACGACTTGCTGAAGGTGAGCGTGCTCGACTTCGCAATGACCGTCTTGTCCAGATCAAAGAAGGCCGCTGTGCGGGGCAAGGAGTGGTTTTCCACGCCCCAGAGCATAGGGGCAGCCCATTCGGCGTAAGGTGGGGCGCGTGGGTTTGCCTGAGAGGGCTCTCGGGTACACCATGGAAGTCACGGATCGTTCGCGACCGTGCTAACCCGGTCCGACTCCTCCCCCCCCGAGTCGGCCGTGGGGACGACCCCCGCTCTCCCCCCCGGCGGGGGTCGTCGCATGTCCGGGTGGGTTTTCTCGTTCTCCCTGTGGCCGCGGTGCGGCCTCGAGGCGGCCGCGGCCGCCTCTTTTGTATGCCCATGATCCGTCACTGTCGGTAGTCATCGGACTGCTCTCCGGAAGTCGCACAGGAGATGGTGCAGGGCTCACCGGTATGGGTGACGGCGATATTCACAACCATCGAGTTGTCCACAGTTATCGACCAAGATCCACACGATTTCCGGGATCGCTGCACCGTGATTCCTGCGCAGCCGCTCGCGGCGAGTTCCTGACCGGTTCCGTTTGCCGGACGCGTATGGCCGGTTTCTGTCGGCTGTTCATATGGAGGCCGCCGGCCGGTTCTTCACACGTTCGGGAATCGCGGGGCCGCAGGGGCTGCGCGAACGAAGCAGACAAGCAGCGAAGGGGGAGGAAACCGTGACCGGAACCTTCACACACGATCCGCCGTCGGCCGCCGGAGGGCGGCAGAGCCGACCGCTGATCATCACCGAGGACGCCGAACTCCTCGACGACCTGCTGCGCCTGTGCGCGGCGGCCGGAGCCACACCCGAGGTCCACCACTGTGTGCCGGAGCGGGGCGGCGGCTGGGAGGCCGCGCCACTCGTTCTCGTGGGGGACGACGCCGCGCGGCGGGTGCGAGGGGCCGCGCGCAGACACGGAGTGGTGCTGGTCGGCCGTGACCAGGACGACCCCGGCGTGTGGAAGCGGGCCGTCCGGATCGGTGCCGACCACGTCCTGATGCTGCCCGACGGCGAGCAGTGGCTGGTCGACCGCATCGCCGACGTCGCCGAGGGCGTCGGCCGGCCCGCGCTCACCGTCGGTGTCATCGGCGGCCGCGGCGGCGCCGGAGCGTCCACGTTGGCCTGCGCACTCGCCGTCACCTCCGCGCGCGAGGGACTGCGCACCCTCCTGGTGGACGCCGATCCGCTCGGCGGCGGACTCGACGTACTCCTCGGCGGCGAGACCGCCGAGGGACTGCGCTGGCCCGCATTCGCCGCCTCGCGCGGGCGGGTGGGCAGCGGCGCCCTGGAGGAGTCACTGCCCCGACTGCACTCGCTGCGGGTGCTGAGCTGGGACCGCGGCGACTGCGTCGCCATCCCGCCGCAGGCCGTACGGGCGGTGCTCGCCGCGGCCCGGCGCCGGGGCGGCACCGTCGTGGTCGATCTGCCGCGCCGCCTCGACGACTCGGTCGCCGAGGCCCTCGCCCAGGTCGACATCGGGCTCCTCGTGGTCCCGGCCGAGCTGCGCGCGGTCGCGGCGGCCGGGCGGGTGGCGTCCGTGGCCGGCATGGTGCTGCGGGACCTGCGGGTGGCGGTACGGGGGCCGTACACGCCCGGGCTGGACGACCGCGAGGTGGCCCGGCTGCTCGGACTGCCGCTGGCCGGCGAGGTGCCCGTCGAGACGGGGCTGCTGCGCCCCCACGAGGGCAAGGCGCCGCCCGGCGCGGCCCGCGGTCCGCTGGCGCGCTTCTGCACGGGGTTTTGGGAGCGGGCGCTGGTCGAGGCGGGTGTCGCATGAACACCGTCACCGGGCCACTGCTGGACGGCGTGCGGCAGTGGCTGGCCGAGAGCGGCGCCGAACCCACCCCCGCGCGCGTGGCGCAGGCGCTGCGCGAGCAGGGGCGGGTGCTCGGAGACGCCGAAGTTCTGGGGGCCGCCGAGCAGTTGCGGTGCGAGCTGGTCGGCAGCGGGCCGTTGGAGCCGCTGCTCGCCGATCCGTCCGTGACCGACGTACTGGTGTCCGCTCCCGACCGGGTCTGGGTGGACCGGGGTGGGGGTCTGGAGCTGACGTCCGTCTCCTTCCCGGATGCGGCGGCGGTACGACGGCTCGCGCAGCGCCTGGCCGCGGTGGCCGGGCGGCGCCTGGACGACGCCAGGCCGTGGGCCGACGCCCGGCTGCCGGACGGCACACGACTGCATGCGGTTCTGCCGCCGGTCGCCGTGGGCTGTACGTGCCTGTCCCTGCGCGTCGTGCGCCCGCGCGCGTTCACGCTCGACGAGCTCGTGGCGGCGGGCACGGTGCCGCCGGGCGGGGACCGCGTGCTGCGGGCACTACTCCGGGCGCGGCTGTCCTTCCTGATCAGCGGCGGTACAGGCAGCGGCAAGACGACGCTGCTGAGCGCGCTGCTGGGGCTGGTCGGGCCGGGTGAGCGGATCGTGCTCGCCGAGGACTCGGCCGAGTTGCGGCCGGACCACCCGCATGTCGTACGCCTGGAGAGCAGACCCGCCAACCAGGAGGGCGCCGGGCTCGTCACGCTCCAGGACCTGGTGCGGCAGGCGTTGCGGATGCGGCCGGACCGGCTGGTCGTGGGAGAGGTGCGCGGACCCGAAGTGGTGCATCTGCTGGCCGCGTTGAACACCGGCCACGAGGGCGGCTGCGGGACCGTCCACGCCAACGCGGCCGCCGACGTACCGGCCCGCCTGGAAGCGCTCGGCACGGCGGCCGGGCTCGACCGGGCCGCGCTGCACAGCCAGTTGGCGGCTGCCCTGTCGGTCGTACTGCACCTCGTCCGCGACCGGACCGGGCGGCGGCGGATCGCCGAGGTCCATGTGCTGGAGCGGGACCCTTCGGGGCTGGTCAGGACGGTACCGGCGCTGCGGTGGGGCGCGGATGCGTTTGTCCGCGAGCGGGGCTGGGAGCGGTTGTGGGCGTTGCTCGGCTGGGCGGGGTTGCCTTCCGGCGGGGTGGGTGAGACGGGGGTGCCTTCCGGCGGGGCAGGTGAGGCAGGGCTGCTCTCCGGCGGGGCGGGCGAGGCGGAGCTGCTTTCCGGCGGGGACGAGTGGGAGTCGGCCTGCGGCAGGGATGAGGAGGAGGTGCTCTACGGCAGGGGCCAGCGAGGGCTGCTTGGTGGTGGGAACGAGCGGGAGCTGTTTCGCAGCAGGAACGAGAGGGGCGGTGAGCGGTATGGGTGAGACGGCGTTGAGTGCGGCCGTCGTGTGTGCCGGGGCGGCGGTGTGGCTGATGGGTGGCCGGTATTCCGGAGCGCGGCGGGCGCAACTGCTGCTTGCCGGCGGCGGGGTGGTGGGCAGTGGGCCTCCCGGGTGGCGGCGGCTGGCCGGCGAGCTGCGGCGGGTGCGGGGGCGGCTGCAGGCCGAGTGGTGGGCGGTGGTCGCCGGCGCGGTGCTCGCGGTGCTGGGGTCGTCGGTGCTGCCGGTCGTCGCGGGGGCGGCCGGAGTGCCACTGCTGCGCCGGGCACGGCTGGCCGGGGAGGCGCGACGGACACGGGAGCGCCGGGCGGACGAGGTGATCGTGCTGTGCGGGACGCTCGCCGGCGAGGTGCGGGCCGGACGGCAGCCGGGACAGGCGTTGCTGAGGGCCGCGCGTGACTCCGGAGGGCTCGGAGACGCGCAGGCGGCCGTGCTGGCGGCGGCGCGGTTCGGCGGGGACGTGCCGGGGGCGCTGGCGGCCGCGGCACGGCAGCCGGGGGCCGACGGGCTGCTGGGCCTCGCGGCGTGCTGGCGGGTCGCCGTGGACCGGGGCGCGGGACTCGCGGCCGGGCTCGACCGGCTCGAAGCGGCGCTGCGCGCCGAACGGGACCAACGTGCCGAGCTGCGCGCCCAGTTGGCCGGCTCCCGCTCCACGGCGGTGATGCTCGCCGCGCTGCCCGCCCTCGGCCTGCTCCTCGGCGCCGCGTTGGGCGCAGACCCGCTGCACGTCCTGTTGCACACCGGCGCCGGGCTGGGCTGCCTGCTGATCGGCGGGGTTCTGGAGGGCGTGGGGTTGTGGTGGGCGCTGCGGATCGTGAAGGGAGCCGAGTCGACATGAGCGCGGACGTTGTCCACAGGCTGGGGGTGGCCCTGGGGGGCGCGCTGGTCCTGGCGTGGTTGCTGCGGCGGATGGAGGTCGCGCGGCGGGAACGCCGGGTACGGCGGCGGCTGGCCGGACTGCTGGCCCTGGACACCGCGGTCGCCGGCCCGCGATTCGAGGTGGCGGGCGTGGTGCGGCGGTGGTGGCCGACGGTCGGTGTGGTGGGCGTCGGATGGGTCCTGGTCGGTGGGGGCGCGGGTGTCCTCGTGGGACTCGTCGGCGCGGGCGGGTTGTGGCGGTGGCGTCACCGGCGAACCGTGCCGGACCGGGGTGAGGAGTCCGACGCCCATACGGCCGCCCGGCAACTTCCGCTCGCCGCCGATCTGTTGGCGGCCTGCATCGCGGCCGGCGCCGGTCCGGCGATCGCCGCACAGGCCGTCGGCGAGGCCCTGGGCGGCCCGGTCGGGGAGGCGCTCGCCCGGGGTGCGGCGGAGGTACGGCTCGGCGGCGAACCGGCCGAGGCCTGGCGGAGGTTGGCTGCGACACCGGGCGCCGCCGCCCTGGCGCGGCTGTTGGAACGGGCCGGCGTCTCCGGGCTCCCCGCGGCCGGACCCGTCGTGAAGATCGCCGCGGACGCCCGCGCCGAATGGTCCCGCACCGCGACGGCTCGGGCCCGGCGGGCGGCCGTCATGGTCACCGCGCCCGTCGGGTTGTGCTTCCTGCCCTCGTTCATCGCGGTCGGCGTGCTGCCCGTGGTGATCGGACTGGCGGGCGGGGTGCTGGGAGGGGGTGGTGGTTGAGGGGCGGCGCTGGTGTGGACGTACGGCGGACAGCAATTGACCGCAGCAGTGAGCGCTGAGCGCTCAACCAATGATCGGCAAGCGATCAACGGCACGGAACCTCAAGGGGGTTGAGATGAACAAGGCAGTACGGGCGCGTGTGCGCGCCCTGGTGTGCGGGATGCGCGGCGGGCGGAAGGAGGCCGGAATGGTCACCTCCGAGTACGCGGTGGGAATCGTCGCGGCAGTGGCCTTCGCGGTGCTCCTCTACAAGGTGGTGACGAGCGGGCAGGTCAGCGCGGAGCTGCAGAAGATCGTGAAGGATGCCCTCGATGCGCGGATGTGAGCGGCGTGCGCGGCGCGCGGACCAGGGGTTCGTGACGGCGGAAGCGGCCGTGGTGCTGCCCGTGCTGGTGATGTTCGCGATGGGGCTGGTGTGGGGACTGCTCGTCGTGGCCGCGCAGATCCAGTGCGTGGATGCGGCACGGACGGGCGCCCGTGCGGCGGCCCGGCAGGACCCGCACGACGCGGTCGTCGAAGTGGCTCGTGAGGCCGCCCCGCCCGGGGCGAAGGTCACGCTCAGCCGGGAGGGCGATCAGGTCCGGGTCGTGGTGGTGGCCGAGGCTCCTGCGCTGGGCGGTTTGTCCTACGAGGTACGGGAGGAGGCCGTCGCGGCCGCCGAGGAGACGGCGGAGGTGGGCGGATGAGGGGCGGTGAATCGGACCGCGGGTCCGCCACCGCCTGGAGCGTCGGTGCGATCGCTGTCCTGTGTGTGGTGTTCGGCGTCGTACTCGCTCTGGGGCAGGCCGTCGTGACCCGGCATCGCGCGGCCGGCGGCGCGGACCTCGCGGCCCTCGCCGCGGCGGACCACTGGGCGCAGGGCGGCACGGCGGCCTGCGCCCGGGCGGACCGGGTGGCGCGGGCGCAGGGCACGCGGCTGGTGCGGTGCGTGCTCGTGGGTGAGGTCTCGGACGTGACGGCGGCGGCCGGGCGGGGGCCGTTCGCGGCGGAGGTCAGGGCGCGGGCGGGTCCTGCGGGGCCGACGGGTCCTGCGGGGCCGGTCCCGCCGACGGACCTTCCGGCTCCCCCGCCTTCTCCTCAGGCGCCCCCCGCAACAGCACCGTGAGCAACCGCACTGCTCCCCGTTTGTGCAGCGGATCGTTGCCGTTGCCGCACTTGGGGGACTGGATGCAGGACGGGCAGCCGGCGTCGCACTCGCAGGAGGCGATGGCCTGGCGGGTGGCGGTGAGCCAGGCGCGGGCGGTGTGGAAGGCGCGCTCCGCGAAGCCCGCGCCGCCGGGGTGGCCGTCGTACACGAAGACCGTCGGCAGGAGCGTGTCCGGGTGCAGCGGGACGGACACGCCGCCGATGTCCCAGCGGTCGCAGGTCGCGAACAGCGGCAGCATGCCGATGGACGCATGCTCGGCGGCGTGCAGCGCGCCGCCGAGGATCTCCGGGCTGATGCGGGCCTCGTCCAGCTGGTCCTCGGTGACCGTCCACCACACCGCGCGCGTGCGAAGCGTACGAGGAGGGAGGTCGAGTTTGGTCTCGCCCAGGACCTCGCCGGTGATGAGACGGCGGCGGAGGAAGGAGACGACCTGGTTGGTGACCTCGACGGAGCCGTAGCACAGGCGGCCCTCGCCCCAGGGGATCTCGACGTCCGTCTCCAGCACGGAGATCGACGTCGTGTCGCGGGCGACCGTGGAGTACGGCGGGTTGGCCTCCTCGACCAGGGCGACCGAGTCGTCCAGGTCGAGGGAGCAGACCAGATACGTACGGCCCTGGTGGAGGTGGACGGCGCCCTCGTGCACGGTCGTGTGCGCGGCGCCGGCGTCCACCGTGCCCAGCAGCCGGCCGGTGCCGGCCTCGACGATCTGGACGGGTCGGCCGCCCTCGCCGCGGATGTCGGCCAGGTCGGCCGCCCGCTCCCGGCGGGTCCAGTGCCAGGCCTTCGTCCGGCGGCGCAGCAGCTTCGCGGCCTCCAGCTGCGGGAGCAGCTCCGCGCATGCGGGGCCGAACAGCTCCAGGTCGTCCTCGACCAGGGGGAGCTCCTCGGCGGCAGCGCACAGGTGGGGTGCGAGGACGTAGGGGTTGTCGGGGTCGAGGACCGTGGATTCCACCGGTTGGTCGAACAGGGCCTCCGGATGGTGGACCAGGAACGTGTCCAGTGGGTCGTCACGGGCGACCAGGACGGCCAGGGCACCCTGGCCCGAGCGGCCCGCCCGGCCGGCCTGCTGCCACAGGGACGCGCGCGTGCCGGGATATCCGGCGATCACGACCGCGTCCAGGCCCGAGACGTCGACGCCCAGCTCCAGGGCGGTGGTCGCGGCCAGGCCGAGGAGCTCGCCGGAGTGCAGGGCGCGCTCCAGGGCACGGCGCTCCTCCGGGAGATAGCCGCCACGGTACGCGGCCACGCGCCGGGACAGCGAGCGATCGATCTCCGCGAGCCGTTCTTGGGCGATCACGGAGATCAGCTCGGCGCCGCGCCGGGAGCGTACGAAGGCGACGGAGCGCACGCCCTGCACGGTGAGGTCGGTGAGCAGGTCGGCCGTCTCGGCGGTCGCCGTGCGCCGTACCGGCGCGCCCTTCTCGCCCCGCATCTCGGTGAGCGGGGGCTCCCAGAGGGCGAACACCAGCTCACCGCGCGGGGAGGCGTCGTCGGCGACCTCCACCACCGGGAGGCCGGTGAGGCGGCGGGCGGCCACGGCGGGCTCGGCGGCGGTCGCGGAGGCCAGCAGGAAGACCGGCGACGCGCCGTAGCGGGCGCACAGTCTGCGCAGCCTGCGCAGCACCTGGGCGACGTGCGAGCCGAAGACGCCGCGGTAGGTGTGGCACTCGTCGATGACGACGTACTTCAGCGACTTCAGGAAGGAGGACCAGCGCGGGTGGGACGGCAATATGCCGCGGTGCAGCATGTCGGGGTTGGTGAGGACGTACGTGGCGTACTGGCGGATCCACTCGCGTTCCTCGAACGGGGTGTCGCCGTCGTACACGGCCGGCCGTACCGCCTGGCCCAGGGGATGTGAAAGTTCCTTCACGGCTCGGCACTGGTCCGCCGCAAGTGCCTTCGTGGGGGCCAGGTAGAGGGCCGTGGCGCCGCGGCCGTTCGGAGCCGCCGAGCCGTCCAGGAGCGTCGAGAGGACGGGGACGAGGTAGGCCAGGGACTTGCCCGACGCCGTGCCGGTGGCGACGACGACCGAGTCGCCGTCCAGGGCGTGCTCGGCCGCCCGGGCCTGGTGGGCCCAGGGGTGTTCGATGCCCGCGGCCTGCACCGCCGTGATGACCTCGGAGCGGATCCGGTCGGGCCAGACTGCATGGCGGCCCGCCCGCGGGGGCAAGTGCTCCGTATGAGTGATGCGCGAAGCCCGGCTCGGCCCCGAGGCGAGCCGGTCCAGGACCGTGCCCGGCGCGGGGCGGGAGGCGGTGTCCGCCGGGGTTCGATCGGATCGGTGATTCTTGGCCATCGGCACCGAGTGTGTCACCGGCGTGACGGACAATGGGTCCAAGGCGTCGTGCACGCCTGCCGGTAAGTGATTGAATGCCATCGCGGCTGGCGAACCGTCCAGGGGGATCTGCCGAGATGTCCCGAGGACGACCGCTCGATAGCAAGGTGCTGGAGGATCCGTGGACCTGTCCCTGTCGACCGAGACCATCGGCGATCGCACGATCGTCAGGGTCGGTGGCGAAATCGACGTATATACCGCGCCCAAGCTGCGCGAGCAGCTGGTCGAGCTGGTGAACGACGGCAGTTTCCACCTCGTCGTCGACATGGAGGGCGTGGACTTCCTCGACTCCACCGGGCTCGGCGTGCTGGTCGGCGGCCTGAAGCGAGTGCGGGCCCATGAGGGCTCACTGCGCTTGGTCTGCAACCAGGAGCGCATTCTCAAGATCTTCCGTATCACCGGCCTCACCAAGGTGTTCCCGATCCACACCTCGGTCGAGGAAGCGGTGGCGGCCACCGACTGATCACCGCCCCGGGCCGTGTGCCCGGGGCGGAAGAGTTGAAGACGGGGGCTGGGCTGTCGGCGGCCCGGCCCTCTGACAGCACGCCCGTAGCTCCGAGGGGGATGCATGGCCACCGTCGAACTCCGCTTCAGCGCGCTGCCCGAGCACGTCAGGACCGCCCGACTGGTGGCGGCGGCGGTGGCGCGCAGGGCCGGGGTGGACGAGGCCGTCCTCGACGAGGTCAGGCTCGCTGTCGGCGAGGCCTGCTCCCGTGCCGTGGGCCTGCATCAGAGCAGCGGGATCACGGCGCCGGTGAAGGTGGCGCTGATCGAAGAGGAGAAACAGTTCTCCATCGAGGTCGGCGACGAGGCGCCGCACGCCGCCCCCCGGGGCGGAGAGCCCGGAGCCGCCGCCGACGACCCCGACGCGGAGGCCGAGGAGGACGAGATGGGCCTCGCCGTCATCAGCGGCCTGGTCGACGATGTGGAGGTTTCCACCGGGGAGCACGGCGGCCTGATCCGTATGACGTGGCCGACCACTCCGCCGCCGGCCGCGGCGCTCCCCTGACACACAACCCGAACAGCCGTACACCCGAGGGCCCTGCTGAGCAGGGCCCTCGGGTGTTTTTCCGCAAAGGGCACCAGAATTCGTGAAGGAATTCACGATCAATCGCTGCTCCGTGGCCTTGATCGGTGGGCAGAATTCGATCAAGCGTCCAACGTGTCTGGGGCATTACGACTTTCGGGTTCCGCGGTCTCCTGCGATCATTTGCTCCAGAGCATGTGAAGGCGAATTCCGTTTGCCGCGCCCTGTTTTGATCAGGTCCGGCTCCCTACAATCCGTCCACATCTTGAGCTCAGCCCAAGCGTCAAGGAGGACGAATGGCGGGGCTTTCTACCCCTCATCGGTTGGACCACACCACAGACCACACCACAACCTTCGCAGCCGCAGTGCTGACCGACGACAACCGCGTCATGGTGATGGTCATCGCGGCCGTCGCGTTGGCTGCGCTCGTGGTCGCCGGCGTGCTGTTGCGCCAGGTGCTCGCGGCGGGCGAGGGCACCGACAGCATGAAGAAGATCGCAGCGGCCATCCAGGAAGGCGCGAACGCCTATCTGACCCGGCAGCTGCGCACGCTCGGCGTATTCGCCGTCGTCGTGTTCTTCCTGCTCATGCTGCTGCCCGCGGACGACTGGAATCAGCGCGCCGGACGATCGGTGTTCTTCTTGATCGGCGCGGCGTTCTCGGCAGCCACCGGCTATATCG
>NZ_JBQQCE010000228.1:0-14835 GCF_052245645.1 Streptomyces sp. KR55
TCCCGGCGCACATGCCGATCGTCTGCGAGGCCCGGGACGCGGCCCTGGAGCGGCTACTGCTCGGCGGGCACCAGGTGCGCTGCTGCTGGGTCATCTCGACCGCGCCGGAGCGGGCGAAGCGCGACCACTACCGGCGCCGATACGGGGCCCGGGTGGTGGTGCTGTGGTGGCCGGAGGAAACGTGCCTGCTGCGGGCGATGAACGAGCGGCCGCCGCAGTGGCAGCAGTACGTACGGCAGTGGTTCGACCGATACGAGCCGGACCCCAAGGACACCGTCCTGCGCAGCTGGCAGGCCGCAGGACAGGAGCGGGCTGGATGAGTGAGTTCGTGGACGCCGAGGACTTCGACCAGCTCGTCAAGGTGAAGCGAGTGGCGCACGTCGTGCCCATCACCGCCCAGCAGCTGCTCGACGCGGGGCTGCCGCTGCCGCCCGGCATAGCACCGCCTCCGGAACCGCCCCGGCCGTCGCTCTGGCGGCGCTGGCGATGGGCCTACCTGGACGCGGTCCGGCGCATGCGCGAGCGCGTCGGCTTCTGGATCGCTGGCTACGACCCTGACGACGAGGACTGGTAGGCGAACGGGATGGCGAAGCACGCCGATCTGAACATGCGGGTGACCGTCGATGTGACCGTCATCCGACCTGGTGACACGGCCCTGGTCCGTATGCCGCGCGACACGCCGCAGGTGCAGCTGGAGACGATCGCTGACCGGCTGCGGGAGCGGCTACCGGGCGTCGATGTGCTGCTTCTGGCTGGGGTGGACGGGATCGACGTGTACCGGCCGGGCGACGCATGAAGCGCTCCGACGTAAGGACGTACAAGGTCCTGACTGCCGTACGTCAGCACAGGTTCCGAGCGTTCGAGCAGCTCGCCGCGAAGTACCCGGCAAAGGTCGTTCGAGCGGCGTTCACCCGGGACGTGCGGGCTGGGCTGCTGGAGTACGGCGTTTGTCTGGAGCGGCCCTGGCTGAGCCCGGCTGGAGAACGTCTGCTGGAGGCGGGAGGTCCTGATGGCGGGGAGAGGACCAGCGCCGAAGGATCCGGAGAAGCGGCAGCGCCGTAACGCCGCAAAGGACCTCGCCGTCGTCGCTGGCGGCGCCGCCGAGGCCCCCGAGGTGCCGGCGCCTCCTGCTGGGCTGCTGAAGCGGACACGGGACAGGTGGGCGGACTACTGGGCGTCACCGGTCGCGAGGCTGGCCGACCCGGTGAGCGACTTGCCTGCGCTGGAGCGGCTGTTCGTCCTGTACGACGACCTGGAGCGCAGCAACGCCGCGGTGAAGAAGCGCGGCCACATGGTGACCGGCTCGCAGGGCCAAGCCGTGCTCAATCCGCTGCTGCGGCACATCCAGGTCACGCAGGCCGAGGTGCGGCAGTTGGAGGACCGGTTCGGTCTCTCGCCGCGGGCGCGCCTGTCGCTGAACGTGACGCTTGGTGAGGCCGCCAAGTCGCTCGCCGACCTCAACTCCGAGTTCATGGGCGGAGGCGAGGACGACGATGACCCCCGCTTCGACGTCATCGCAGGTCAGGACGTCATCGACGGCGAGACCGCTTAGCGCTCCCCGCTCGCTGGGCTGGCCGACGCACGGGCCGCTCGTCTGCAAGTGGATCGAGAAGCACTGTGTGTACGGGGAGGGCGACTACTTCGGCCAGCCCGTACGGCTGCTCCGCTTCCAGAAGCAGTTCCTGTACTGGCTGTACGAGTACAACCCGATCACCGGTGAGCGCCGCTTCCGCCAGGCGATGCTCGAGGTCCCCAAGGGCAACGGCAAGACCCCGCTGTCCGCGTGGGTGATGCTGTTCGAGCTGCTGGGGCCCCCGCTGTTCGGGCCGAAGGGCTCGCCGATCATCCCCGTCGGGGCCGCCTCGTTCGAGCAGGCCGACCTGCTGTTCGGCGACATGAAGAACTGCTGCAACGAGTCGCCGACGCTGAAGCACCACGTCGATGTGTTCGACACCGAGATCCTGGTCAGGAACGGGCCAGGCCGGGCGTACCGGATCGCCGCGGCCGCCGGCACCAACGACGGGCCCCGGCCCTCGATGTTCGCCGCCGACGAAATCCACGAGTGGACCGGCGGCAAGGAACGCGTCCACTTGGTCATCGCCAACGGCCTGGTCAAGCGGGCCAACTCCCTGGTGCTGAACACCACCACGCCGGGCGCGGACCTGGACTCGCTGGCCGGGCGGATGCACCTCTACGGCTACCAGGTCAACAGCGGCCACGTGAGCGACGACCGGTTCCTGTTCGTCCACTACGGCGTCAAGGACGGCCAGTTCGACCTTGAGGACCCCGAACAGCTGCGCGCGGCGGTACTGGCCGCGAACCCGGCCGCCGGGGCGTTCGTGCGGGTCGAGGACACCGTCGCCCGCTACCACCAGATCCAGGAGTTCGAGTACCGGCGCTACAACCTCGGCCAGTGGACCCGCGCGGACGAGTCCTGGCTGCCTCCAGGCGCGTGGGAGCGCTGCGCTGGGGACGTCGAACTCGACCCGGACCTGCCGTCGCACGCGGCCGTGGACATGGCCCACAAGCACGACTCAGTGGCGGTCGTCGTCGCGCAGCTCGGCGAGGACGGCAAGGTCCGGGTGAAGGCGAAAGTCTGGACCCCCTCCAAGGGGCAGACCATCGACGTCGCCGCGGTCGAGAACCACCTGCGGGAGCAGCACCGAACGCTGAACCTCCAGACGATCGCGTACGACCCGGCGTACTTCCAACGCTCCGCCGAGGCCCTGATCGACGAGGGCCTGCCGATGGCGGAGTTCCCTCAGGGCGCCGGCCACATGGTGCCGGCCTGCCAGGACACCTACCGGGCCATCGCCGACCGCACCCTCGTGCACGGCGACGACCCGGTGCTCACCGACCACGTACTCGCTGCCGCGACCCGGGACACGGACCGCGGCTGGCGCCTGTCCAAGGGCAAGTCGAAGCGGCACATCGACGCGTGCATCGCGATGGTCATGGCCGTCTTCCTCGCGCTGCCACGGATCGAGCACGAAGAGGAGATCGAGCCGTGGTTCGGATTCGGGTGAAGCGACCGAAGGTGGGCCGCCCGGCGTGGCTGAAGCGGCCGAAGGTGAGCCGCCTGGCGCGCGCCCGCGGCGCCACGTTCGCCGGCGGCTGCCTGGTCTCGGCCGGCGTGTGGGAGTGGTTCGGCCGCCCGGTCGCCCTGGTCGTGGCCGGGGCGCTGGTTGTCGCCTACTCGCTGCTGATCGCCGACGTCGCCGAGCCCAGCGAGGATGACGGGGGGTCCGACCAGTGGTGAGCCTGTGGCGGGCGGCCCGCCGGTCGATCACGACGATCGACGACTACATCCAGGCCTTCCAGTACGGCGGCAACACCTACACGTACCCGCAGCTCGGCACGCAGCAGACGATGCCTGGCGTCGCCAAGGAGAAGCTCCCTGCGGACTTCGCCGGGTACGCCATGCAGGCCGCCACCAACGGCGTCCTCTTCGCCTGCCTGGCCGTGCGCCAGGACGTGTTCTCCGCCGTCCGCTTCCAGTGGCAGCGCCTCAACAACGGCCGCCCCTCGGAGCTGTTCGGCACCACCGACCTGCGGGCCCTCGAGGAACCGTGGACCGGCGGCACGACGCAGGACCTGCTCGTCAGGATGATCCAGGACGCCGATCTCGCCGGTAACAGCTACTGGACCGGCGACCCGGAGAACGGCGACCTCGTACGAATGCGCCCCGACTGGGTGGAGATCGTCCTGGAGCCGCGCATGATGCGCGGCGGCCGGCTCGGCTGGCGGCGGCTCGGCTACATCTACACCGAGCCCGACGGCGAACCGGTGGCGCTGCTGGCCGACGAGGTCGCCCACTTCGCGCCCCGCGCCGACCCGCTGGCCACCTACAGGGGCATGAGCTGGATGACGCCGGTCGTGCGTGAGGTCCGGGGCGACAACCTGATGTCGTCCTACAAGCAGGGCTACCTCGAGAACCGCGGCACGCCGAACGTGATCGTGAAGTTCGACCGCGAGGTCAAGCCGGACGCGCTGGACAAGTTCAAGGCGCGCATGGAGGCCGAGCACCGCGGCCCCGAGAACGCGGGCAAGACCTTGTACCTGGGCGGCGGCGCGGACGCCACGATCGTCGGCTCGAACATGCAGGAGCTCGACTTCGCCCGCATCCAGGGCGCCGGCGAGACCCGCATCGCGGCGGCCGCCGGCGTCCCCCCGGTCATCGTGGGCCTGTCCGAGGGCCTGGCCGCAGCGACGTACTCGAACTACTCCCAGGCGAGGCGGCGGCTGGCGGACGGCACGATCCACCCGCTGTGGCAGAACGCTGCCGGCAGCCTGCGCCGCCTCGTACGGCCGACCGGCAACGCTGCCTCTGGCGCGGTGCGGCTCTGGTACGACCCCAGAGACGTCCCGTTCCTGCGCGAGGACCGCAAGGACGCCGCAGAGATCTCGTTCCGGCAGGCGCAGACGATCCGGACCCTGGTGGACGCCGGATACACCCCCGAGTCGGTGCAGCGGGCTGTCGACGCCGAGGACTGGTCGCTGCTCGAACACACCGGCCTGTTCAGCGTCCAGCTCCAGCCGCCCGGCACCCAGGCCCCCGCTCTTCCCTCAGCGCCAGCCGACGAGAGCTAGGAGACGCGCACATGGACACGCCCATCGACGCCATGCGGCGGCAGGCGCTGGAACGCTCCGTGCCGTTCACCTTCCGTGCCGAGCAGGACGGTGAGGGGGACGGCGACGGGCTCACTCTGGAGGGCTACGCAGCCGTCTGGGACCAGCCCACCGAGATCGACTCGTGGGAGGGCGAGTTCACGGAGCAGATCCGCAAGGGCGCCTTCAAGAAGACCCTCCGCGAGCGGACCCCTGTCTTGCAGTTCGACCACGGCTATCACCGGCTCATCGGGTCCATCCCCATCGGCTCGTTCGAGGACCTCCGCGAAGACGACCAAGGCCTCTACGTACGCGCCCGTCTGTCAGACAACTGGCTCATCGAGCCCGTACGAGACGCCATCCGGGACCGCGCCATCACCGGCATGAGCTTCCGGTTCAACGTCATCCGCGACGAATGGCGGGACAAGGACGGCAAGGTCCTCTCCCCGGTCGAGGTCTCCCAGCTGCTGTGGAAGCCCGGCGACCGCGGCCCGCTCCAGCGGACCCTGATCGAGGTCCGGTGCAGCGAGCTCGGGCCGGTGGTCTTCCCGGCCTATGCCGGCACTTCGGTCGACGTGAGGGCCGCCGGATACGCCCGCGAGATTGCCGCCGACCGCGACATGACCCGCGAGCTGCGCCGCAGTCTCGCCCTGAACTCGGCCGTCCAGGAGGGCCTTGACGACCCGGCCATGCGCCGCGAGGTCGCCCGCGCCCTGCTCTTCGGCCGTACGGACGCGCCGCTCATCACCGAGCGCGCGACCACACCAACGGACACGCCGCCCGACGACGGGCACCCGTCCGACCGCACCACCAGCACCACCGGCGCGCCGCTCACCTCGGAGCACCCGTCGCAGAATCCCGACGCGCCGCTCGCCACAGAGCACCCGTCACCGTCTCCGCGCAGCAGCCGCCTGAAGGCGCAGATCCGCGAGATCACCGGCCTCATGGATGAGCAGCTTGCGCGCATCGCGCAAAGGCAGACGACTGATGGAGCTCAGTCACTCGCAGGCGGTAATCCGCCTGAAGGACATCAAGGCCGAGCTTGAGAGGCTCGGCGAGAAGGACGACCTGACCTCGGAGGACGAGCAGTCTTTCGACGAGCTGACCAGGGAGTTCGCCGAGGTCGACAACCACCGCCGCCAGCTGGAGCGGAAGGCCGCCCTGGAGCGGGTCCGCTCGGCGACGCAGGCCACCGAGCGCGGCCCCGCGGCCGTGAAGGTGGAGGGCGGCACCCCCTACAACTCCCGCGACGGCTACGACCTCGACCCGATCCTGCACCCGGACAGCGTCGAGGACATGCGGTTCCGCAACCCGTGGGACCTCAGTGAGGTGCGGACGTTTTCCCGCTCGAAGGCGGAGGTCGGGCACGAGCTGCGCGCCCGCGCCCTGTCGGCGATCACGAAGATGTCCGGGGCGAACGACCACGTGCGTTCGGCGGCGACCGACATCATCGAGCGCTGGGACGACGACAACGCCTCCATCGCCCGTCTGTGCCTGGCGACCAGCTCGCCGGAGTACCTGCGGGCCTGGTCGAAGATGGCGCGCGGCATCGGCCACATGATCAGCCCGGAGGAGCAGAAGGCCCTGGAGCGGGCCATGTCGCTCACCGACTCGGCGGGCGGCTACCTGGTGCCGTTCCAGTTGGACCCGACGGTGATCATCACCAGCTCGGGTTCGCTCAACGAGATCCGGCGGGTGGCCCGGCAGGTCGTCGCGACCGGCGACGTGTGGAACGGCGTCAGCGCGGGCGAGGTGTCGTGGCGGTGGGCCGCTGAAGGCTCCGAGGCTGGCGACAACGCGCCGACGTTCGCGCAGCCGACGGTGCCGGTGCACCAGGCGGACGGCTTCGTGCCGATCTCCATCCAGGCCCTCCAGGATGAGGCCAACGTGACTGCCGAGGTCGGGCGCCTGCTCGCCATGGGCAAGGACACCCTGGAGGCGGCGGCGTTCGCCACCGGCACCGGCTCCGGCCAGCCGACCGGCATCGTCACCGCTCTGACCGGCACGTCGTCCGAGGTGAACATCGCGGGTACGTCGCTGGCGCTGGCGGACGTGTACGCGGTCGATGACGCGCTGCCGGCCCGCTACCGGGGCATGGCCTCGTGGCTGGCGAACAGGGCGATCTACAACGACATCCGGCAGCTGTCCGACGCCAACACCCAGGCGTGGGAGCGGCTCGGCGCCGATGTGCCGCCGCAGCTGCTCGGCCGGAACGCGTACGAGGCGGAGAACATGGACGGCGCGATCGGCGCTGCGCAGTCCAACTTCGTGCTCATCTACGGCGACTTCAGCAACTACGTGATCGCCGACAGGGTGGGCATGACCGTGGAATTCATCCCGCACCTGGTGGGCGCCAACCGCAGGCCGACCGGCCAGCGCGGCTGGTACGCCTACTACCGGGTCGGCGCCGACAGCGTGAACGACGGCGCGTTCCGGATGCTCGACAAGACCGGCTGACCCGACAGGCGAGGGGCCCTCCCACGGGAGGGCCCCTCGCTGCGGAAAGGACTCACAGATGTACTACCGATGCCGCGAGGCATTCGTGACCCGCATCGACGGGGCCCGGGTCAGCATCGCCGTCGGCGACCTCGTCGAGGACTCCGAGGACGTGTACAAGGCACGGCCTACGGCGTTCGAGACCGTCGACGACTACATGGCCAAGCGGCGGGCCCGCCGCGGGGCCCCGCGCGGTCGTGCCGCCGTCGAGCAGGCCAGTGCCGCGCCGGGCGAGATGCGGTCGCTGACGAAGCCGCCCACGCCGCGCCGAGCCCGCTCAACAGCAGGCAAGGGCAAGACCCAGGAGGGCGACAAGTGAGCAGGCGCAGCGTCTACACCAACGTCACCCCGCGCGCGACGCTGGCGATCGCGTCGCGCACCGCGAACACCACGGTCAACGGCGCCAGCGTCGACCGCAACGTCGGCGGCGACATGCACCGCTCGGCGATGGTGATGGTCCACACCGGCACCATCACCGACGGCACGCACACCGTCGAAGTGCAGGACTCCGACGACAACAGCACCTTCGCCGCTGTCGCGGATGCGTTCCTTCAGGGCACCGAGCCCGCGATCGGGGCGACCGACGACGACAAGCTGTTCGTCATCGGCTACATCGGGGAGCGTCGCTACCTGCGCGTGTCGGTGACCACGGCCGGCGCCACCGGCGGCGGCACGTTCGGCGCGGTCATCCTGCTCGGCGAGCCGCGCCGCGGCCCGGTCAGCCACACCTGAGCAAGCTGAGTCGTGCCCGGCTTCGCGACGCTCATCGACAACTTCGACGACAACGTCCGCGACACCCTGAAGTGGTCAGGTTCGTACGGGGACATCGTCGAGGCCGGCGGCCGCGCGCGGGTGCCGGCCTCGACGGCGTTCTCCGCCTACCAGTCCGCTTCCGCGTACACGCTCGACGAGTCGTCCCTGGCCTGCCGTGTGTACGCCCCGGCGGCGGGCGGGGCGACCGTGGAGGCCCTGGCCGAGGTCCTCGTCATCACCTCGGTCGGCGGCACCGACGGAGGGTTCAGCATCAACGCCGTCACCGGACAGATGAAACTGATGTCCCGGGTGGGCTACGCCGACCCCGGCGAGGTGGTGCTCACCTACTCGCCAGCTGCCCACGCATGGGTGCGGCTGCGGGAGTCCGCCGGAAACCTGCACTGGGACACGAGCCCCGACGGTCAGACGTGGACCACCAGGCGCACGGCTGCCTCACCGACCTGGGTGAACGACACGAACCTGTCGGTGATCCTCGCCGGGCACCGCAACAACGGCACGGACGACTATGCCGAGTTCGACAACTTCAACCTGACCCGCGGCATCCAGATCGGCGACGCCTTCCGCGCGGGGGCAGCCGTGAGCGACCTGGCCCGGTCCGGCACGACGATCAGCGGGGGGTGAGCGGTGCCCTTCGACCTCGGCGACGTCGTCCCCCTCGGCACCACTGTCAAGGACGGCTCCGGCACCCTGGTCAACGCCGGCGCCATGGCGCTGACCATCACCCTGCCAGACAACACGACCGTCAGCGTGTCCCCGGTCACGCCCGTGTCGACCGGCACGTACACGTACGACTACACCACCGTCCAGCCCGGCCGCCACGTGGTGCGATGGGTCGCGAGCGGGGCGAACGCGGGCGCGTACACGGACGTGTTCGACGTCCGCGAGGCCGCACCGCCGCTGATCATGTCGCTCGCCGATGCACGCAAGCACGTCAACGCCACCGTCACCACGCACGACGAAGAGCTGCGCGGCTGGGTGGAAGCAGCGTCCAGGGCCGTCGAGTTCTTTGTCGGCCCGGTTGCCCGCCGTACGGTCACCGAGACCCACAACCGGGCGTACGCACGTGTGCTGGCACTGCGCCAGACCCCGGCCATCTCGCTGACGACTGTCGCCGCGGTCCTCACGGGCGGCACCTCGTACGCGGTGGCGGACCTGGACTTGGACGGCGAGACCGGCATTGTGCAGCGCAAGGACGGCGGAGTGCTGTACGGGCCGCTGCGTGTCACCTACGTCGTCGGCCGGACCATCATCAGGGCGAACATCTCCCACGCGGCGCGGATCATCCTCCAGCACCTGTGGCGAACGCAGGGCGGTGGCATGGGGCGTCCGGCGCCGGGCGGCATGGACGACTACGCCGTCACCGAGCCCATCCCCGGCCTCGGGTTCGCGGTGCCCAACCGTGCGCTGGAACTGCTGCTGGACGACCGACTTCCCCCGGGGGTGGCGTAGATGGCGACCTCACGCATTCCTGCCGCGATCGACGCCCTGGTGGCGCGGTGGACTGCCCTGCCCGCGCTGGCCGGGGTGCTGGTCCTCGACGGGCCGACGACCACGGACCTGACCAAGGTGCAGGACCTCGTCTACGTCGGGTGGCAGCCGAACGCCGAGAACGGCATCGCTGTCGAGATGCAGCAAGACTTTGCGCACATCGGCGGCTACACCCGCGACGAGCGGTTCGACATCCTGTGCTTCGCCGAATCCTGGACCGGCGACTTCGACATCAAGGCCCGACGCACGCGGTCCTTCGAGCTGTTCGCGGCCTGCGAGAACGATCTGCGCGCCTCCGGCGCCAACCCGGCCGCCCCCAACCTCGGCGGTGCCGTCCTGTTCAGCGGCATCACGCAGGCATCGCTGTTCCAGCAGCAGACCGACAAGGGCGCGCAGGTCGGCGTCGCCTTCCGCGTCTCCTGCACCGCCCGCATCTGATCACCCCAAGGAGAGCCATGGCGAAGGTCCGCCTTGCCGATGACGAGCCGCGCATCGTGCCGTGGCTCGGCCACCAGACCGTGCAGCCCGACGAGGTCGTCACGATCCCTGACGACTGGTTCGAGTCGTTCGTCTGCCAGGACATCTGGCAGGCCGTCGAATCCCCCAAGCCGAAGGCCGCGCCCAAGCAGCGCGCCGCGAAGGAAGGTGACTGACCGTGGCGATCGGATCCGGTCTCGGCGGCTCGCTGGGCATGGCCATGGAGACCACGTACGGGACCTACACGGCGCCCAGCCGGTGGCACCCGCTGGACGCGTTCCCGTTCAAGAAGGTGCCGAACTACGCGCAGGCCGGCGGCCTTGCCTCTGGCAAGATGCTCAAGCGGAAGACCCGCCGTGTGCTGACCCACCACTCGGCGGAGGGTCAGTTCAGCAGCGAGGTCTACCACAAGGGCATGGGCCGCCTGGTCAACTTGCTGATGGGCGGCACGGTCTCGCCGGTGCAGCAGGCGACGACCACCGCGTACCTTCAGACGCACACGCTCCAGGACCCGGCTGGCAAGTTCTGCACGTGGCAGGCCGGTGTGCCCGACACGGGCGGCACGGTCAGGCCGCACACGTTCCTCGGCTGCAAGGTCAAGTCGATGGAGTTCTCCTGCGAGGTCGGCGGCCATCTGATGGTGGCGACGGAGTGGGACTGCCGGGAGCTGTCCGAGGCGCAGGCGCTGGTGGCGCCCTCGTACACGACGGGGCTGAAGCCGTTCCACTTCGCGCAGGGTGTGATCAAGCTCGGCGCGGTCGGTGCGGAAGCGTCGGTGTCCGGCGTCAAGAAGTGGTCGCTGAAGGTGGAACGCGGCTTGGACACGGAGCGGTTCTACTTCGGCAATGCAGGCAAGAAGTCCGAGCCGTTGCTGAACGACTGGACGAAGATCACCGGTTCGGTTGAGGTCGACTACGAGACCAAGGCCGATTTCGCCGACCGCTTCCATGGCAGCAGCGGCACGGCCATGGTGGTGGACTTCACCGGCGACCTCATCGAGGCCACGCACAACGAGCGGTTCAGCTTCAAGACTCCGGCGATCTTCTTCACCGGCGACACCCCGGGAGTGGACGGGCCCGGCATCGTGAACGCGACCTTCAACTTCGAGGTCGACGACGATGAGACCAACAACCCGCTCACCATCGAGATCATGTCCACCGACACGACCCTCTGACCAGGCACCCGGGCAGGGCGGGATAGGGGCGGTCGTGGCTCAGGGACAGCGCTACTTCTGGATCACCAACACACAGCAGCTGACCGAGCTTCAGCGCCGGCTGCACGCGGCCGGCGGGCCGCAGCTGCGGAACAACCTGAACCGGCGGATCCGGCATGCTGCCCAGCCCATCCACCGCGACCTCCAGAACGCCGCCCGGAACCTGCGGGTCTGGGGGCGCGGCGGCAAGGACGGGCGCCGCCGGCCGAAGACGGACGGGCCGCCGCTGAGGGCGACGATCGCGAACTCGATCCGCCTGTCGGTGAGCAGCAGTGGCGGCGCCCGGCTGTGGTCCGACCCGGGCCGCCTGCCGCCGGGCTGGCGGTCGATGCCGAAGAACACCAACGACGGCCACTGGCGGCACCCCACCTTCGGCAACAAGCACCGCGGTGGCTGGGTCGACCAGTACGCCACCCGGGACTGGTGGTTCAACACGATCCGCCCCCACATGCCGCGCCTGCGGACCGAGGTCGCGCGCATCCTCGATGACGTCAAGCGCCGCCTGGGCGGCTGAAAGAGAGCACCACATGATCGTCTCGTACGCGCATGACGACCGGGTCGAGTCGTACTCCACCGAGGACCTGGCCACCATCGAGTCGGCCGAGGTCGAGCGGGTCACCGGCCTGGAATGGGACGACGTCGAGACCGCGCTCAAGGCGCAGAAGCCCCTCGCGATGAGCGCGATCATCTGGGTGTTCCGCAGGCGGCAGACCGCGGGCCTGCGCTTCGCCGACTTCAGCCTCGCCCAGTGGAAGAAGCGGCTGAAGGCCCGCCTCGAGCGCGACGAGATCCTCGACCTGCTGGAGGGCGTACAGCTCCAGCTCGGCGACGACGCCATCGACGACGCCGTGAAGAACCTGCGGGTCCTCGCCCACAATCCGGATGACGTCGACTGGGCGCTGGCGAAGATGGCGGCCCCAAAAGCCCCGGCCCCGGCGCCCGCCCGCCAGGTGACGGCGTCGAGTACGTCCGCCGCCCCGAAGGACGAATCGCCGACCTCTTCGACCAGTACTGGACTCTGATCGCCCAGATCCTGCACGTCGGCCCGACCGAGCTCGGGTCCTTGCCGCGCGAGCGGTTCTACCAGGCCGTCATCCACGTCCAGCGCTACGAGGCCACGCAGGCCGCTGCCGCCGAGAGGGCCGAGGAGGCCGAAGGGGGGTGACCCCGGGTGTCCTCCACCATGACCTTCATCTTGGAAGGTCGCGACCGCTTGTCCCGCGTCCTGGACCGGGCAGGCGACTCGGCGAAGGCGGCTGAGAAGAAGCTCGCCGCCTTCGGCGCTGCCATCCCCGCCGCCGCGGCGATCGCGCCGATGACCGGAGCGATCGGCGGGGCCACCCTCGCCGTGGCCGCGTTCGGCCTGGCGGTCGGCGGACAGATCAGCCACCTCAGCGAGGCCTCCCAGGCGCAGAAGAAGCACAAAGAGGCCGTCGAGGAATACGGCGCCGCATCCGAGGAAGCGGCCAAGGCCGATCTCGCCCGCCACCGGACGCTGGCGAAGATGCCGCCGGCCACCCGCGAGGCAGCCGCCGCTCTGTCGGTGCTGAAGACCGAATACCGCGAGTGGTCCGACGATCTCGCCGACGACACGATGCCCGTCGTCACCAAGGGCATCGGCATCTTCAACGCGCTGCTGCCCAAGACGTCCGGCCTGGTCAAGGGCGCTTCGGGTGAGCTGGACCGGCTGATGACGATCGCCGGTGGGGCGATGAACACCCCGGGCTTCGACCGGTTCATGGGCAAAGTCGAGAAGTTCGCGGTCGGCTCGCTGCGCAAGGCCGTCGACGGGGTCGTGCACTTCGCCCAGGTCGCCGACACGGGGAAGATCGGCGGCGGCATTACGGAGTTCCTCGACTTCGCCAGGGAGCAGGGACCCGTCGCCGCCGACACGCTGCAAAACGTGGCGCTCGCGGGGATCCACGTGCTGACAGCCGCCGGTCAGACCGGTGTGAGCCTGCTCCAAGTGGCCAACGCCGCCGCGAAGATGGTGGCGTCCATCCCGACCGGGTTCATCACGACCGTGCTGCAACTCGCCCTCGCCATCAAGGCCGTGACCCTCACCCGGGCCGGTATGTTGCTGGTGGCCGGCGCGTTCGCCGCAGCGCGCACACAGATCCTCGCTGCGAGCACGGCGGCGGCCGGCGCGTCCGGCGCGGTGGGCAGGCTGAGCGCAGCGTTCATGGCCCTGAGCACCAAGGCCCGTCTCGCTGTGGCGGCGACCGGCATCGGTCTGGTGGTGCTCGCCGTGGCCAAGCTGTCGTCCATCGGCAAGACGGCGCCGCCGGACGTCGACCGGTTGACCACGTCACTCGGCGAGCTGGCCCGAACGGGCAAGGTGTCTGGGGAGGCCGCCAAGCACTTCGGCAAGGACCTCGACGGGCTGTACGACAGCGTCCGCAATATCACTGACCCGTCACTCGTGGACTACGCCCAGAACGCGATCGTCAAGATCTTCACCCTTGGGCAGATCGACTCCACCGCCAGCAAGAAGGCGCAGGAGAACCTCGACGCCATTGACGACTCGCTCGTCAGCCTGGTGCAGGGCGGGAAGGCCGATCTGGCCGCGGCCGCCCTCGACCGGCTGGCGGCCGGCTACTCGAAGAACGGCAAGGAACAAGCGAAGTTCCGCGCCGAGATGGACGAGTACAGGGACGCCGTCGCCGCCGCCAGGCTCGAGGAGGAGTTGGCGGCTCAGAGCATGGGCCTGTTCGGCATGCAGGCGCAGAAGACGCAGCAACAGCTGGCCGCGCAGAAGCTGTCCGCCGACGGTCTCAGGCAGTCCATCCAGGCACTCTCGGACACGTCGCGGTCGGCGTTCGACGCGCAGACCAGGTTCGAGGCCGCGCTCGACAACGTCACCAAGTCGCTCAAGGAGAACGGGCGCACCCTCGATATCGGCACCGACAAGGGCCGAGCGAACCGCGATGCTCTCTCCCAGCTCGCCTCGGCGACCCAGGAGGCCGCGGCGACGGCGAGGGAGAGCGGCGAGTCGTGGCAGACCGTCAACGGCATCTACGACCGCGGCCGGAAGAAGCTGATCGAGAGCGCTCAGCAGATGGGGCTGACCCGCGCGCAGGCGAAGAGGCTCGCGGACCAGATCTTGCGGACCCCGGACAAGACCGCCCGACTGAAGGGCAACCTGGAGGACCTCCAGGCCAAGCTCAAGACGGCGAAGGCCGAACTGAAGCGGGTGCCGGACAGCCGCCGAGCGAAGGTGCTGGCAACCATCGCCGACCTGGAAGCGAAGATCCGGGAGGCGAGGCGGCAGCTCAACAACCTCAACGGCAAGACGGCCACCACCTACGTGAAGACCGTCACCCTGTCCAGCGGGCCGTACAGGGGCAAGGAAGTCCCCATCGCCACGGGCGGCCTGTTCACCGGCACCGGCGTCAAATACCGCGGCAAGGGCTACGCCGGCGGCGGCCTCGTCGAAGGCCCCGGCACCGGCACCAGCGACTCGGTGTACGCGCCGTGGCTGTCCGCCCGGGAGTTCGTCGTCAACGCCAAGCAGACCGCCAAGCATCTCCCCCTGCTCCGCGCGATCAACGACGGCAAGCTCGCCATGGGCTCGCTCCGTGGCGCCGGTACGGCCGCCGCGCAGGGCCTGGCCGGAGGCATGACCGGCAGCGCCGCCCAGGTCACTGCTGCCGCACGGCGTATGGCGGCAGCTGTCACGGCGGGCGTCCGTGAGGAACTCCAGATCTCGTCGCCGTCGAAGAAGATGGCCGCGCTTGCGAAGGACATCGGCGCCGGTTTGATCAAGGGGCTGACCGGGT
>NZ_JBQQCE010000229.1:0-14798 GCF_052245645.1 Streptomyces sp. KR55
CCCACAGCGTGCTGTTCTGGCTCATGGGCAGCCTCGGCGGCGCCAACTGGCAGCTGCTCGCCGTGCCCGCTGTCGCGGTGCCGGCCGTCCTGCTGCTGCTCCAGGCCCGCGCCCGCGGCCTCAACGCCCTGCTGATGGGCGACGAGACCGCGGCCGGCCTCGGCATCGACGTCGTCCGGCTGCGCCGGGAGCTGTTCACCGTGACCAGCCTGCTGACCGGCGTCCTGGTCGCGGTGTCCGGCGCGATCGCCTTCGTCGCCCTGATGGTCCCGCACGTCTGCCGGCTGGTCGTCGGCGGCGACCACCGCCGGCTGCTGCCGGTCTCGGCACTGTTCGGGGCGCTGCTCCTGGTCGTGGTCGACATCGTGTGCCGTACGGCCATGGACAACCAGGAGCTGCCGGTCGGGGTCGTCACCTCGCTGATCGGGGCTCCGGCGCTGCTGTATCTGCTGGACCGGCGGCTGGGGAGCGGAAGTTGAGAGATCGGGGTTGCCCACTGTGAGGATCGACGTCGAGGACCTGCACGTCGCGTACGCGGGCCGTACGGTCGTCGCCGGAGCCCATCTGATCGCGGACGAGGGTGAGATCACCGGCCTCGTCGGCCCGAACGGCAGCGGAAAGTCCACGCTCCTGCGTACGGTGTACCGGCATCTGAAGCCCGCCGCAGGCCGGGTGCTGCTGGCCGGCACCGACCTGCGCGAGCTGAGCCCCGTCCAGACCGCCCGGCGCGTCGCGGCGCTCCCGCAGGAGCGGGGCGGCGACTTCGAGCTGACCGTGCGCGAGGTCGTCGCCATGGGCCGTACGCCCTACAAGCGGGCGTTCGCCGGGGAGGACACCGCCGACCGGGACATCGTCGCCCGCGCCCTCGCCGACGCCGGCATGGCCGAGCACGACGGGCGCCGCTTCACCGAACTGTCCGGCGGCGAACGCCAACGCGTCCTGCTGGCCCGCGCCTTCGCGCAGCAGACGGAGATCCTCGTCCTGGACGAGCCCACCAACCACCTGGACATCCGCCACCAGGTGGAACTCCTCGCCCTGCTGCGCGCCCAGCGCCGTACGACCCTGGTGTCGCTGCACGACCTGAACGCCGCCGCCTCCGTCTGCGACCGGCTGCATGTGCTGCACGACGGCGGCGTGGTGGCCTCGGGCCCGCCCCGCGAGGTCCTGCGGCCCGCCCTGCTGGCCGAGGTGTTCGGCGTACGGGCGGCCGTCGTGGAGCACCCGCTGACCGGCGACCCGCTGATCGCCTTCGACCACCGGTCCCCTGCGGACGCGACGCCGGACGAAGACGAAGCGGTGGACGCCGGCACCGTCCCTACCCGGGTCGGCCCGGGCAGCCACTGAGTTCAGGGAAGCCGACATCTTCGGCCGGATCCGGGAACTCACCCCCGCCCTCCCCCGACTTCTGGAACGTGAGGCTGCTGTCCGGCAGCCCACCCGTGGGGAGGGCGGAAGCGTGACGGACCAACACGAGGACCGCTGGTCCCTGGTGGCCGTGGCGGGCGTCCTGTCGTTCGTCGCGATGCTGGACATGAACATCGTCAATGTGGCACTCGCGGACATCGCGGACGGCCTGAACGTCTCCGCCGCGACCGCGCAGTGGGCGGTGCTGGGCTACCAACTGCCCGTCGTCGCCCTGCTGCTGCCGGTCGGCCGGTGGCTGGACGGGGTGGGCCTGCGGGCCGCGCTGCTGTCCGCCACCGCCGGCTTCGCCCTGTGCAGCGCCGCGGCCGCCCTGGCGCCGTGGGCGGCCTGGCTGATCGCGGCCCGGGTCGGGCAGGGCGCGTGCGCGGCGGTGCTGTTCGTGCTGATGCCGGTGCTGGCGATGAGGTCGGTACGGCCCGAGGTACGCGGGCGGGCGATGAGCGTACCCGCGACCCTCGGCCCGCTCGGCGCGGTGACCGGGCCGGCGGTGGGCGGGCTGCTCCTCGACCAGCTGGGCTGGCGCTGGGTGTTCCTGGTCAAGATTCCGTTCTGCCTGCTGGCGCTGCTCGTGGTCCGGCGGGCGATGCCCCCAGACGGCCGGCTGCACGCCCCCGACCGGCGGTCGCTGGCCGACTCCTCCCTCGTGGCGGCCGGTGTGACGGTCCTGCTCCTCGCCCTGACCCTCGCCTCCGACGGCCCCGCCTGGCTGGTGCTCGCCGTCGCCGCCGTACCGCCGCTGTGGTGGTGGCTGCGCGGACCCGGCGGCCGCCCGGTGACCGGGGCCCTGCGGGCCTCGGGGCTGCTGCGGGCGCACGGCGCGGTGCTGTCGCTGGCCGCCGGGTTCGCCGCCATGCACTACGTCGTCGCCCTGCACCTCCAGCGGGAGGACGGGGTCAGCGCCACCGCGACCGGGCTGACCGTGCTGGCCTTCCCCCTCGGCATGGGCCTGGCCGGCCCCCTGGGCGGACGGCTCGCCGACCGGTACAGCCCACGGCAGGTCGCCGTCCTCGGCGCCTGCCTCACCGCCCTCGGCCTGCTTCTGCTCGTTCCGCTGGGCGACGGCTGGTCGCCGCCCGACGTGGCCTGGCGGCTGGCGCTGGCGGGCGTCGGCATGGGCCTGAACGGCGGCCCCACCCAGGCCCTCGTCATGGGCGCCGCCCCGCCCGGCCGGGCCGCCACGATCGGGTCGGCCCTGCAGCTCGCCCGCAGCCTCGGTTTCACGCTCGGTCCGGCCCTGGCGACGGCGGCCTGGGGCCTGGCCGGTTCGGCGGGCGGGGCGCGGGCCGGGCTGGCGCTGGCCGCGGGCGCCGCCTGTCTCGCCGTACCCCTGCTCGCCCTGCCCGCCCGCGCCTCGGCCGTCCGGGTGCCCGAGAAGTCCGTCGACGTACCCCTCACCCAGGAGTAGCCCCATGTGTGGAATCACCGGCTGGGCGTCCTTCCACCACGACGCCCGCCCGCAGACGCGGGTCATCGAAGCCATGGCCGCCACCCTCGCCCCGCGCGGCCCCGACGCGGGCGGCGTCTGGCTCGGCGAGCACGCCGCGATCGGCCACCGGCGGCTGGCCGTCATCGACCTCGAGGGCGGCGCCCAGCCGATGCCCGACCGGCCCGGCGCGCCGACCGCCGTGCTCAGTTACAGCGGCGAGGTGTACAACCACCACGAGCTGAGGGCCGAACTCCGTGGCCGTGGCCATGACTTCCGTACCCGCAGCGACACCGAGGTGGTGCTGCGCGCGTACGCCGAATGGGGCGAGGACCTCGCCGAGCACCTGGACGGCATGTTCGCCTTCGCCGTCTGGGACGAGCGGGCGCAGCGGCTGCTGCTGGTGCGCGACCGGCTCGGCGTCAAGCCGCTGTTCTGGGCCGCGGTCGACGGCGGCCTGGCCTTCGCCTCCGAGCCCAAGGCGCTGTTCGCCCACCCGGAGTTACGGCCCCGGGTGGACGCGGACGGACTCCGGGAGGCGTACAGCCTGCTGTTCAACACCGGCCCCACGGTGTGGTCGGGCGTCCGCGAGGTCGAGCCGGGCAGCCTGCTCGTGCTGGACCGGGACGGCATCCGTGAACGCCGCTACTGGCAGCTGGAGATCGGCCGTCACACCGACGACCGGGAGGCTACCGTCGAACGCGTCGGGCAGCTGGTTGGCGCCGCCGCACGCAGTCAGCTGGAGGCCGACGTCCCGCTGTGCAGTCTGCTGTCCGGCGGGATCGACTCCACCGTGCTGACCGCCCTGCTCGCCGACGAACTCCGGCTGCGCGAAGGGCCGGACGCCCGTATCCGGTCGTACGCCGTCGACTACAGCGACCAGGCCGAGCAGTTCACCGGCGACGTGCTGCGCACCGGTCACGACACCCCGTACGCCACGGAAGCGGGCGCCTTCATCGGCACCGACCACTCCACGGTCGTCCTCGACCCGCGCTCCCTGCTCGACCTCGAGCACCGGCGGGCGGTCGTCGTGGCCCGGGACTCGCCGATCGGCGTCGGCGACATGGACACCTCGCTGTATCTGCTCTTCGGCGAGATCCGCCGGCACTCCACCGTCGCCCTGTCCGGCGAGGCCGCCGACGAGGTGTTCGGCGGCTACCCGTGGTTCCACAACCCCAAGGCGCTGAACGCCGGCACCTTCCCCTGGCTGCTGGTCACCGGGGACGAGGGGCGCGCCCTGTACATGTACGACCTGGACCGCATCCAGCGCACCACCACCGGCACCGACACCGACGACGCCGCGACCGACCGGGCACCCGGCGGCCCGGTGGCACGCGGCATCGGATACGTGCTGCCCGCCGTCGGCTCGTACCGCCTGCCGGGCGGGACCCGTATGGGCGGCCTCTCCCTCGACCGCAGCACCACACCGGACAGCCTGGTCGCGAGCGAGTCGGTACCGGCGGGCGACGACCGGCCGACCCGGCTGTGGCGCTACTCCCTCAGCGACGACCCGTCGGGCGCCGGACTCCTGACCACCGGCCCTTACGAGGCCTACGAGACGAAGGCGACCGACGTCCGGGGCGTGCTCTCCTACCGCGACCGGTGGTACCTGGCCCGCGCGGCCGGTGAGCAGGACGGGCACGGGACGCTGTGGCGGCAGGACCCGAGCGGCGCGCAGGCGGCGCGGTGCGGAACCGACGAGACGTATCAGTGCTGGAGCGGCCCCGCGCAGTCGCTGTCCCACTGGGAGGAGACCGGCGAGGTCTGGTCGCAGTCGGGGCGGGTGCTGTTCTCGCTGCCGCTGCACACGATCGACCGGGCGCTGGACTAAGCGCGTATCCAGAAGTTCTGCGCGTAACGGGGGACGTGGCCGCCGGGGACGGAGGGCGTTGTGGTCCACCGGTTCCACGCGGCCCAGTTGCCCACCGGACGCGCCGCCGCCGTGATCTCCGGCAGCAACCTCGACAGGCTATGCGGCGAGTGGCGCCAGCGTCTGCTCGGGTGCGGTGAGGATCGAGAAGTGGCCTTGGCCGGGATGGATGTGAAGGCGTGCGCCCGGTATCGCCGCGGCGAAGCGGCGGGCGTGCTGGAGCGGGACGGTGGTGTCGGCGTCCCCGTGGTGGATCGACGTGGGCACCCTGATCGACTCGAGGTCGAAACCCCAGGGTTGGGTCAGCACGCGCAGATCCTGCCCGACTCCCCAGCTGCCGCGGTGGAACGCTCGCAGGTAGTTGGTCAGGAAGGCCGCGCGCGCGTCCGACTGGGCGAGGGCACGCCGGTCGCTGGCGGGCATCTCGCTGGTCGCCAGGCGAAGGAACAGCCCTGGTGCCCGGCGCGCCAGCGTGGCCAGGCGGCCCAGAAACCAGCCACCGAAGGCCGGAGCGTGCCGGGCGATCTGCAAGGACGCGCGCTGCCCGGCTGCCATCCCGCGGGTGGGCCAGGCAGGCGGGCCAAGGGGCGCGATGAGCAGCAGGCTGCGGACGCGGTCAGGCAGCTCGGACGCGCAGGCGGCCGCGAACGCTCCGCCGCCCGAGACGCCGAGCAGCGCCACCGAGCCGACGTCCAACGCGTCCAGGACCAGGGTGGCTTCCGCAGCCCAGTCCACGACCCGCGGCAGGCGACGGGCGTCGGTGCCGCCGATGCCGGGGCGATCCGGGGCGATGAGGCGCAGTCCGAGCGTGTGGGCCGCGCCCGCGAAGCCGTACACGGTCAGCCGGGAGTCGGCCAACCCGTGGCAGAACAGCACCGCAGGCGCGTCCGGCTCCCCCACCACCTCGACCGCGATCACCCCGCCGTCGGCTCGACGCAGCTCCATCCTCATATCGTCTCCCGTGACCTTGATCTGAGAGCTGCCTGAGCGGCTTTCCAGAGGTTCTGCCGGTAGCCGGCTGGGAGCCAGGGACCGGTCCGGGGGCTGCGGCGGTCAGGAGCCGGCCCGGTGATGCCCTTCGACAACGCCTGGACCAGCCCCTGGCTCCCCGACAGTTACGCGCAGGACTTCTGGAAACGCGCTCAGCTGGGCCGATCGACAGGGCGCCGGACCGGATGATTCCCTGTCCGGCATGACGAACATCCCCGTGACCACCTGGTCCCTGGAGCAGACCGCACCCACCGATCTGCTCCCGGCCGCGCCGCCGGAGGGCGACATACGCATCGTCCGTGCCGAGGTGCCCTCGCCCGAGTTCAGCCGTTTCCTGTACGCGTCCGTCGGCGGCGACATCCGCTGGACCGACCGGCTCGGCTGGACCTACGCGCAGTGGCGGGAGTACCTGGACCGGCCCGGGGTGGAGACCTGGGTGGCCTACGACCGGGGCACGCCCGCCGGGTACGTCGAGCTGGAACCGCAGGACGACGGCGTGGTGGAGATCGTCTACTTCGGGCTGGTTCCCGCCTTCCGCGGGCGACGCATCGGCGGACACCTGCTGTCGTACGGCACCGCGCGCGCCTGGGACCTGGCGGACCGCTGGCCGGGCCTGGCGTCGACGAAGCGGGTGTGGCTGCACACCTGCAGCAAGGACGGCGAGCACGCGATGGACAACTACCTGCGCCGCGGCTTCCAACTCTTCGACACCAAGGTCGAGGAGGAGCCGGACGTGGCCACGCCCGGCCCCTGGCCCGGGGCGTACCCTGTCTGACCTGGCCCGACAAGACGGCGTTCGCGCCATGTGAGCGACACCACCCTTGTCCCGGAATCCGAGACAAGGGTGTCCGCATGATGGACGAAGCTGGACTCTGTCCAGATCGCCATGACACGCTTCCGTCATGTCTGGAACTGGAATTGCCTTGGTGAGTCGGCGGCACGTCGACCTCGGCCGCATGTCCAGCGCCATCTGTCCGGCGAGCTGAGACCTCTCCAGCAACGCCGTTCTCCCCCCTTTTTGTCTGCCCTGCGCAACGATGCGCCCGTATGCCCCCATGCGCCCGTATGCGCAGGTCAGAGCCGCTTCCCAGCCTGTCCCGAAGGACGATTGATCATGGCCGCCACCCCGCAGAACCCTGCCGCCGCGACTCCCCGCCGCAAGGTGAGCCGTCACCGCGGTGAGGGGCAGTGGGCCGCGGGACACTTCACCCCGCTCAACGGCAACGAGCAGTTCAAGAAGGACGACGACGGTCTCAATGTGCGGACACGCATTGAGACGATCTACTCCAAGCGCGGCTTCGACTCCATCGACCCCAACGACCTGCGCGGCCGGATGCGCTGGTGGGGTCTGTACACCCAGCGCAAGCCCGGGATCGACGGCGGCAAGACCGCGATCCTGGAGCCGGAGGAGCTGGACGACGAGTACTTCATGCTGCGGGTGCGCATCGACGGCGGCCGGCTCACCACCCAGCAGCTGCGGGTGATCGGGGAGATCTCGCAGGAGTTCGCGCGCGGCACGGCCGACATCACCGACCGGCAGAACGTCCAGTACCACTGGATCCGGATCGAGGACGTGCCCGAGATCTGGAACCGCCTGGAGGCGGTCGGCCTGTCCACCACCGAGGCCTGCGGTGACACACCCCGCGTCGTCCTCGGCTCGCCGGTCGCCGGTATCGCCGCCGACGAGATCATCGACGGCTCCCCGGCCATCGACGAGATCCAGCGCCGGATCATCGGCAACAAGGCGTTCTCGAACCTGCCCCGCAAGTTCAAGTCCGCGATCTCCGGCTCGCCGCTGCTGGACGTGGCGCACGAGATCAACGACATCGCGTTCGTGGGCGTCGACCACCCCGAGCACGGCCCCGGCTTCGACCTGTGGGTCGGCGGCGGCCTGTCCACCAACCCGAAGATCGGCGTCAGGCTCGGCGCCTGGGTGCCGCTGGACGAGGTGCCGGACGTCTACGAGGGCGTCATCTCGATCTTCCGCGACTACGGCTACCGGCGTCTGCGTACGCGCGCCCGCCTGAAGTTCCTGGTCGCCGACTGGGGCGCGGAGAAGTTCCGCCAGGTGCTGGAGGACGAGTACCTCAAGCGCAAGCTGGTCGACGGCCCGGCCCCCGCGCAGCCCGTGGAGCGCTGGCGCGACCACGTCGGCGTGCACCGGCAGAAGGACGGCCGTTACTACGTCGGTTTCGCCCCGCGCGTCGGCCGGGTCGACGGCACCACCCTGACGAAGATCGCCGACCTGGCGGATGCACACGGCTCGGGCCGGGTCCGCACCACGGTCGAGCAGAAGATGATCGTGCTCGACGTCGACGAGTCGCAGGTCGACTCCCTGACCGAGGGTCTGGAGGCGCTGGACCTCACGGTGAAGCCCTCGCCGTTCCGGCGCGGCACCATGGCCTGCACCGGCATCGAGTACTGCAAGCTCGCCATCGTCGAGACCAAGGCGCGCGGCGCCTCCCTGATCGACGAACTGGAGCGCCGGATCCCGGACTTCGACGAGCCGATCACCATCAACATCAACGGCTGCCCGAACGCCTGCGCCCGTATCCAGGTGGCGGACATCGGTCTCAAGGGGCAGCTGGTCATGAACGACCAGGGCGAGCAGGTCGAGGGCTACCAGGTACATCTGGGCGGCGCCCTCGGCCTGGAGGCCGGCTTCGGCCGCAAGGTGCGCGGTCTGAAGGTCACCGCGCAGGAGCTGCCCGACTACGTGGAACGCGTCCTGAAGCGCTTCCAGGCGGAGCGCGAGGAAGGCGAGCGGTTCGCGACCTGGGCGGCCCGCGCCTCCGAGGAGGCCCTCTCATGAGTGAGCGTGCCGCTCCCTTCTACTGCCCCTACTGCGGCGACGAGGACCTGCGCCCCAGCGAGCAGGGCCACGGCGCCTGGGAATGCGCGGCGTGCAACCGCGCATTCCAGCTGAAGTTCCTCGGGCTGCTGGCCCGCGGACTCCAGCACGACACGACGGGAGGGGACCGGACATGACGACGGCTCAGGAAGACCGTGCCACCCAGGAGTTGAAGGATCTCGCCGAGCAGGCGGGCCGCGAACTGGAGGACGCCTCCGCGCTGGAGATCCTCCAGTGGGCCGCGGACACCTTCGGCAAGCGGTTCTGCGTGACCTCCTCGATGGAGGACGCGGTGGTCGCCCACCTCGCCTCCCGCGCGATGCCCGGAGTCGACGTCGTCTTCCTCGACACCGGCTACCACTTCGAGGAGACCATCGGCACCCGGGACGCGGTCGAGGCCGTGATGGACGTCAACGTCATCACCCTCACCCCGCGCCAGACGGTCGCCGAGCAGGACGCCCAGTACGGCCCGAAGCTGCACGACCGCGACCCCGACCTGTGCTGCTTCCTGCGCAAGGTCCAGCCGCTGGAGCAGGGCCTGCGCGCCTACGACGCCTGGGCGACCGGACTGCGCCGCGACGAGTCCCCGACCCGGGCGAACACCCCGGTCGTCGCGTGGGACGAGAAGCGCCAGAAGGTGAAGATCTCCCCCATCGCCCGCTGGACCCAGGACGACGTGGACACCTACGTCGCCGAACACGGCGTCCTCACCAACCCGCTGCTGATGGACGGATACGCCTCCATCGGCTGCGCCCCCTGCACCCGCCGGGTCCTCGAGGGCGAGGACGCGCGGGCCGGCCGCTGGGCCGGGCGGGCCAAGACCGAGTGCGGGCTGCACGGCTGACCATGACACAGATTCAGGAGACACACGTGACGACCGGAGCCACCGTCTGGCTCACGGGTCTGCCGAGTGCCGGCAAGACCACGATCGCGTACGAGCTGGCCGGCCGGCTGCGCGAAGAGGGCCACCTCGTCGAGGTGCTCGACGGAGACGAGATCCGCGAGTTCATCTCGGCGGGCCTCGGCTTCAGCCGCGAGGACCGGCACACCAACGTGCAGCGCATCGGCTTCGTCGCCGAGCTGCTCGCCCGCAACGGCGTCAAGGCGCTCGTCCCGGTGATCGCGCCGTACACCGACAGCCGTGACGCGGTGCGCAAGCGGCACCAGACGAACGGCACGGCGTATGTCGAGGTGCACGTGGCGACTCCGGTCGAGGTGTGCAGCGAGCGCGACGTGAAGGGCCTGTACGCCAAGCAGGCCGCGGGCGAGCTCAAGGGGCTCACCGGCGTCGACGACCCGTACGAGGAGCCCGAGTCGCCCGACCTGCGGATCGAGTCGCAGAACCAGACCGTGCAGGAGTCCGCGGCGTCGGTGTACGCCCTGCTCAGCGAAAGGGGACTGGCATGACGACCGTCGCCACGATCGAGGAGGGCACGGACACCCCGTACGCCCTCTCGCATCTGGACGCCCTGGAGTCCGAGGCGGTGCACATCTTCCGGGAGGTGGCGGGCGAGTTCGAGCGGCCGGTGATCCTGTTCTCCGGCGGCAAGGACTCCATCGTCATGCTGCATCTGGCGCTGAAGGCGTTCGCGCCCGCGCCGGTGCCCTTCTCACTGCTGCACGTCGACACCGGGCACAACTTCCCCGAGGTCCTCGACTACCGCGACCGTGTGGTGGCCGCACACGGGCTGCGCCTCCGTGTGGCCTCCGTACAGGACTACATCGACCGCGGGGTGCTCAAGGAGCGCCCGGACGGCACCCGTAACCCGCTGCAGACGCTTCCGCTGACGGAGAAGATCCAGAGCGAGAAGTTCGACGCGGTGTTCGGCGGCGGGCGCCGGGACGAGGAGAAGGCCCGGGCCAAGGAGCGGGTGTTCTCGCTGCGGGACGAGTTCTCCCAGTGGGACCCGCGCCGCCAGCGCCCCGAGCTGTGGAACCTGTACAACGGCCGGCACGCCCCCGGCGAGCACGTGCGCGTCTTCCCGCTGTCCAACTGGACCGAGCTGGACGTCTGGCAGTACATCGCCCGCGAGGAGATCGAGCTGCCGGAGATCTACTTCGCGCACGAGCGTGAGGTCTTCCAGCGGAGCGGCATGTGGCTGACCGCCGGTGAGTGGGGCGGCCCCAAGGAGGGCGAGACCGTCGAGAAGCGGCAGGTCCGCTATCGCACGGTCGGCGACATGTCCTGCACCGGCGCCGTCGACTCCGACGCCGACACCATCGAGAAGGTGATCGCCGAGATCGCCGCCTCCCGCCTGACCGAGCGGGGCGCCACCCGGGCCGACGACAAGCTGTCCGAGGCCGCGATGGAAGACCGCAAGCGCGAGGGGTACTTCTAAGCATGAGCACGATCACGACCGAGGAGCTCTCGGCCACCACCCTGCTGCGGTTCGCCACCGCGGGCTCCGTCGACGACGGCAAGTCCACCCTCGTCGGCCGGCTGCTGCACGACTCCAAGTCGGTCCTCGCCGACCAGTTGGAGGCCGTGGAGCGTGCCTCGGCGAGCCGCGGCCAGGAGGGCCCGGACCTCGCGCTGCTCACAGACGGTCTGCGCGCCGAGCGCGAGCAGGGCATCACCATCGACGTGGCCTACCGCTACTTCGCCACCCCGCGCCGCCGGTTCATCCTCGCCGACACCCCCGGCCACGTGCAGTACACCCGCAACATGGTCACCGGCGCCTCGACCGCCGAACTGACGGTGATCCTCGTCGACGCCCGCAACGGCGTCGTCGAGCAGACCCGCCGGCACGCCGCCATCGCCGCCCTGCTGCGCGTCCCGCACGTCGTCCTCGCCGTCAACAAGATGGACCTCGTCGGCTACGAGGAGACGGTGTTCGCGGCGATCGCCGAGGAGTTCACGGCGTACGCCACCGAACTGGGCGTCCCCGAGGTGACCGCGATCCCGATCTCGGCGCTGAACGGCGACAACGTCGTGGAGCCGTCCGCGAGCATGGACTGGTACGGCGGCCCCACCGTCCTGGAGCACCTGGAGACCGTCCCGGTCGCGCACGACCTGGCGCACTGCCACGCCCGCCTGCCCGTGCAGTACGTGATCCGGCCGCAGACCGCCGAGCACCCGGACTACCGGGGCTACGCGGGCCAGATCGCGGCCGGTGCGTTCCACGTCGGCGAGCAGATCACGGTGCTGCCCTCCGGCCGCTCGACGAAGATCTCCGGCATCGACCTGCTGGGCAAGCCGGTCGACGTCGCCTGGACCACGCAGTCGGTGACCCTCCTGCTGGAGGACGACATCGACATCTCCCGCGGCGACCTGATCGTGCCCAGCAAGGACGCGCCGCCGACCACGCAGGACATCGAGGCGACCGTCTGCCATGTCGCCGACGCCCCGCTGACCGTCGGCCACCGGGTCCTGCTCAAGCACGGCACGCGCACGGTCAAGGCGATCGTCAAGGACATCCCCTCCCGGCTCACGCTCGACGACCTGTCCCTGCACCCGCACCCGGGGCAGCTCGTCGCCAACGACATCGGCCGGGTGAAGATCCGCACCGCCGAGCCGCTGCCGGTCGACTCCTACGCCGACTCGCGGCGCACGGGCTCGTTCATCCTGATCGACCCGGCGGACGGCACCACGCTCACCGCGGGCATGGTCGGCGAGTCCTTCGCCTCCCCGGAGCCGGTCCGGGACGAGGGCGAGGACGACGGGTGGGACTTCTGATCATGAATTCCATGGACTACTTCTCCACGTTCGCGAAGGAGGGCGGCCGCGTCGGCAGCGGCGCCCTCGGCAGCGGGCAGGGCGGGGTGGCGCGATGTGCGTGATGCGCGCGATGCCGCACGCGCCCCGGGCGCGCCGCCGAAAACCTGCCGACCTCCCGGCCACGACCTGACAGACCGTGACCCGCCGGGCCAACGAGAGGACCACCTCCCGTGCCTGCCACCACCGCCCTCCGCCGCACTCTCGCAGCGATAACCGCACTCCCTCTCCTCGCACTCGCCGGCTGCGGCTACGGCTCCCAGGCGCAGGACGACACCAAGCAGCAGGTCGTCGCCGGCGCGAAGAAGATCGACGGTCTCGACAGCGTGAAGATCGGCTACTTCGGCAACCTCACCCACGCGACCGCGCTGGTGGGCCAGAACGAGGGGCTGTTCCAGAAGGAGCTGGGCGGAACGAAGGCGGAGTACGCGACCTTCAACGCCGGTCCCTCCGAGATCGAGGCGCTCAACTCGGGGTCCATCGACATCGGCTGGATCGGCCCGTCCCCGGCGATCAACGGATACATCAAGTCGGGCGGCAAGAACCTGAGGATCATCGGCGGTTCGGCGTCGGGCGGCGTGAAGCTGGTGGTCAACCCCGAGAAGATCAGGACCCTGGACGACGTCAAGGGTAAGAAGATCGCGACCCCGCAGCTCGGCAACACGCAGGACGTGGCGTTCCTCAACTGGATCGCCGAGCAGGGCTGGAAGGTCGACGCGGAGAGCGGCCAGGGCGACGTCTCGGTCGTCCGCACCGACAACAAGATCACGCCGGACGCCTACAAGTCGGGCTCCGTCGACGGCGCGTGGGTGCCGGAGCCGACCGCGTCCAAGCTGGTCGCCGAGGGCGCGAAGGTGCTGCTCGACGAGGCCGACCTGTGGCCCGACAAGAAGTTCGTGATCACGAACATCATCGTGTCGCAGTCGTTCCTGAAGGAGCACCCGAAGGCCGTCGAGGCGGTACTGCGCGCGTCCGTGAAGACCAACGCGTGGATCAACGCCAACCCGGACCAGGCCAAGGCCTCCGCGAACGCCCAGCTCAAGGTGGACTCGGGCAAGGAGCTGCCGGCCGAGGTGCTCGACCCGGCGTGGGAGTCCATCCACATCACCGACGACCCCCTCGCCGCCACCCTCGGCACCGAGGCCCAGCACGCCGTCGAGGCAGGGCTGCTGGAGCAGCCGGACCTGACCGGCATCTACGACCTCACGCTGCTCAACAAGGTCCTCGCCGCCGAGGGCAAGCCGACCGTCGACGACGCCGGTCTCGGCGTCCAGTAACCCCAAGTCCCGTTGAGTTCCCAGGAGGTGACGACCATGGCAACCGCCCTCGCCAAGGCCGCCGACGCCGGTACGTCGGTCGAGTACTCCGCACGCATCGAGCATGTCTCGAAGTCCTTCGCCGGCCCCGCCGGGCAGCAGCTCGTCCTCGACGACATCACGCTCGATGTCGCGCCCGGCGAGTTCGTCACCCTCCTGGGCGCCTCGGGCTGCGGCAAGTCGACGCTGCTCAACCTGGTGGCGGGCCTGGACCGGCCGTCCGCCGGTGACATCACGACCGACGGCCGGCCCGCCCTGATGTTCCAGGAGCACGCCCTGTTCCCGTGGCTGACCGCGGGCAAGAACATCGAACTCGCCCTGAAGCTGCGCGGCATGCCCAAGGCCGAGCGCCGCGGCCGCGCCGAGGAGCTGCTGGAGCTGGTCCGGCTGCAGGGGGCGTACGGCAAGCGGGTGCACGAACTCTCCGGCGGTATGCGCCAGCGCGTGGCGCTGGCCCGTGCGCTCGCCCAGGACAGCAGGCTGCTGCTGATGGACGAGCCGTTCGCGGCGCTGGACGCGATCACCCGTGACGTGCTGCACGACGAGCTGACCCGGATCTGGCGCGAGACGGGGCTGTCGGTGCTGTTCGTGACGCACAACGTGCGCGAGGCGGTCCGGCTCGCCGAGCGCGTCGTCCTGCTCTCCTCCCGTCCCGGTCGCGTGGCCCGGGAGTGGCGGGTCGACATTCCGCAGCCGCGCCGTATCGAGGACGCCGCCGTGGCGGAGTTGTCCCTGGAGATCACCGAAGAACTGCGTGGGGAGATCCGCCGCCATGGCCAGCACTGAAACGCCCGCCGTCAAGGACGGCAACGACCTGGCCGGGCTCGAGGCGGGCCTGGACGCCCTGGAGACGGTCCAGACGGGCCGGACGCCCTTCCGTACGACCTTCACGCAGAAGATCGTGCCGCCGGTCACCGCCATCGTGCTGGTGCTGCTGGTGTGGCAGGCGCTGGTCTCGTTCAACATCGTCGACGACCCGAGCAAGCTGCCCTCCCCCGGGGACGTGTGGGGCGAGGTCGAGGACGCCTGGCTGCAGGGCACGCTCCTGGACTACATCTGGACCAGCGTCTCGCGCGGTCTGCTGGGCTTCCTGATGGCGCTGGCGATCGGCACGCCACTGGGCCTGCTGGTGGCCCGGGTGAGGTTCGTACGCGCCGCGATCGGGCCGATCCTGTCGGGTCTGCAGTCGCTGCCGTCCGTGGCGTGGG
>NZ_JBQQCE010000023.1:0-39152 GCF_052245645.1 Streptomyces sp. KR55
CCAGGCCCTCACCCTGCTGCGCGGCGACTGGCACACCGGCTACGACCCCTACGCCCACCGCGTCGCCCCCCTGTGCACCCCGCTCGCCACCCAGCTCCCGCACGCCGTCGGCCTCGCGCACGCCGCCCGCCTCAAGGGCGACGACGTGGTCGCGCTCGCCCTGGTCGGTGACGGCGGCACCAGCGAGGGCGACTTTCACGAGGCGCTGAACTTCGCCGCCGTGTGGCAGGCCCCGGTCGTCTTCCTGGTCCAGAACAACGGCTTCGCGATCTCCGTCCCGCTCGCCAAGCAGACTGCCGCCCCCTCCCTGGCCCACAAGGCCGTCGGGTACGGCATGCCGGGCCGCCTGGTCGACGGCAACGACGCCGCGGCCGTGCACGAGGTCCTCGCCGACGCCGTACGGCACGCGCGCGCGGGGGGCGGTCCGACGCTCGTGGAGGCGGTGACGTACCGCATGGAGGCCCACACGAACGCGGACGACGACAAGCGCTACCGACCCGACTCCGAGGTCGAGGCCTGGCGGGACCATGATCCGATCGCGCTCCTGGAACGGGAGTTGACCGAGCGCGGCCTCATCGACGAGTCCGGCATCCGGCACGCGCGCGAGGACGCCGAGGCCCTCGCCGCCGACCTGCGCGCGCGCATGAACCAGGACCCGGTCCTCGACCCCAGGGACCTGTTCGCCCATGTCTACGCCGAACCCACCCCGCAACTGCGCGAGCAGCAGGACCAGTTGACTGCGGAGCTCCAGGCCGAGCAGGAAGGGACGCACCGATGACCACGGTCGCCGTGAAGCCCGCCACCATGGCGCAGGCCCTCACGCGTGCGCTCCGTGACGCGATGGCCGCCGACCCGGCCGTGCACGTCATGGGCGAGGACGTCGGCACGCTCGGCGGCGTCTTCCGCGTCACCGACGGGCTGGCCAAGGAGTTCGGCGACGACCGCTGCACGGACACGCCGCTCGCCGAGGCGGGCATCCTCGGGACGGCCGTCGGCATGGCCATGTACGGACTGCGCCCGGTCGTCGAGATGCAGTTCGACGCCTTCGCGTATCCCGCGTTCGAGCAGCTCATCAGCCACGTGTCCCGTATGCGCAACCGCACCCGCGGGACGATGCCGCTGCCGATCACCATCCGCGTGCCGTACGGCGGCGGAATCGGCGGCGTCGAACACCACAGCGACTCCTCCGAGGCGTACTACATGGCGACTCCGGGGCTCCATGTCGTCACGCCCGCGACCGTCGCCGACGCCTACGGGCTGCTGCGCGCCGCCATCGCCTCCGACGACCCGGTCGTCTTTCTGGAACCCAAGCGGCTGTACTGGTCGAAGGACGCCTGGAACCCGGACGACCCGCAGACCGTTGAACCCATTGGCCGCGCGGTGGTGCGGCGCTCCGGCCGGAGCGCCACGCTCATCACGTACGGGCCGTCCGTACCCGTCTGCCTCGAAGCCGCCGAGGCGGCACGGGCCGAGGGATGGGACCTCGAAGTCGTCGACCTGCGCTCCCTTGTGCCGTTCGACGACGAGACGGTCTGCGCCTCGGTACGGCGGACCGGGCGAGCGGTCGTCGTACACGAGTCGGGCGGGTTCGGCGGGCCGGGCGGGGAGATCGCGGCCCGAGTCACGGAGCGCTGCTTCCACCATCTGGAGGCACCGGTGCTGCGCGTGGCCGGGTTCGACATCCCCTATCCGCCGCCGATGCTGGAGAAACACCACCTGCCCGGCATCGACCGGATCCTGGACGCCGTGGCGCGTCTGCAATGGGAGGCCGAGAGCTGATGGCACAGGTGCTGGAGTTCAAGCTCCCCGACCTCGGCGAGGGGCTCACCGAGGCGGAGATCGTGCGCTGGCTGGTGCAGGTCGGCGACGTCGTCGCCGTCGACCAGCCGGTCGTCGAGGTCGAGACGGCCAAGGCGATGGTCGAGGTGCCCTGCCCCTACGGCGGCGTGGTCACGGCCCGCTTCGGCGAGGAGGGCACGGAACTGCCCGTCGGGGCCCCGCTGCTGACGGTCGCGGTGGGCGCGTCGGCCGCCGACGGTGCGACCGACGGCTCGGGCGAGCGCCTGGGCGAGCGGGGTGCCGAGGGCTCGGACGCGGGCTCCGGCAACGTCCTCGTGGGCTATGGCACGGGTGCGCCTCCGGCGCGGCGCCGGCGGGTGCGTCCCGCGCCTCCGACGGCTCCCGCCCGGTCGGGGACCTCGAGGGAGGCCCCAACGGCTCCATCGGCTCCGAAGTCGCCGGTCAGGCCCGCGGAAGGCCACGCCAACGACGATGCAGCCCACCACGACGGCACCCGCGGTGACGGTCCCGTACCGGTGATCTCACCCCTCGTCCGCCGCCTCGCCCGCGAGAACGGGCTGGACCTGCGGGAGCTGACGGGCTCCGGCCCCGACGGGCTGATCCTGCGGGCGGACGTGGAGTACGCGCTGCGGGCCGCCGCCGCACAGGGACGCACAGCCCAGCCGACCGAGCCGCACGCACGCGTGTCGGCCGTTCCGGCTGCAGCCACCGAGCCTCCCGTCCCTTCTCCCACCCCCGCCGTCGCCCCCGGCGGCACCCGCGTGCCCCTCAAGGGCGTCCGGGGCGCGGTTGCCGACAAGCTCTCCCGCAGCCGGCGCGAGATACCGGACGCGACCTGCTGGGTGGACGCCGACGCCACGGAGCTGATGCGGGCCCGCACCGCCATGAACGCGGCCGGGGGACCGAAGATCGCCCTGCTCGCCCTGCTGGCCCGGATCTGCACCGCGGCGCTCGCCCGGTTCCCCGAGCTCAACTCCACGGTCGACATGGATGCCCGGGAGGTCGTCCAGCTCGACCATGTGCACCTCGGCTTCGCCGCACAGACCGAGCGGGGGCTCGTCGTGCCCGTCGTACGGGACGCCCACGCGCGGGATGCCGAGGGGCTGACCGCGGAGTTCGCCCGGCTGACCGAGGCGGCCCGGGCCGGGACGCTCACGCCCGCGGAACTCACCGGCGGCACCTTCACGCTGAACAACTACGGCGTGTTCGGCGTCGACGGCTCCACCCCGATCATCAACCACCCCGAGGCGGCCATGCTCGGCGTCGGCCGTATCGTCCCCAAGCCCTGGGTGCACGAGGGCGAGCTGGCGGTGCGGCAGGTCGTCCAGCTGTCGCTCACCTTCGACCACCGGGTGTGTGACGGCGGCACGGCGGGCGGCTTCCTGCGGTATGTCGCGGACTGTGTGGAACAGCCGGCGGTGCTGCTGCGGACCCTGTGATCGGCCGGTTCGCCCGCGTTCCCTGAGGTCGCGGAGGCACGCATACTCAGGGGGTGACAGAGAACCAGCCGCCCACGAGCCCCGCAGCCGGTGACGCCGACGGCTACGACGCCGTTGTACTCGCCGGCGGTGCCGCGCGGCGGCTCGGCGGTGCGGACAAGCCCGGCGTACGCGTGGGCGGGCGGGCGCTGCTCGACCGGGTACTCGCCGCCTGCGCCGACGCACGGACCACTGTCGTCGTCGCCGATCCCCGTCCGACGGCTCGGCCCGTGACCTGGGCGCGCGAGGACCCGCCCGGCGGCGGTCCGCTCGCCGCCCTTGCAGCGGGCCTGCAGCACACCGCTGCCGACCGGGTGCTCGTGCTGTCCGCGGACCTGCCCTTCCTCGACGGACGGACCGTGGACCGCCTGCTGTCCACCCTGGACACGGCGGGCGAGAAAGACGAGGGCGGAGCCGACGGTGTCGTCCTCACCGACCCCACCGGCCGGGACCAGCCGCTCGTGGCCGCCTACCGCGCTCCGCACCTGCACCGGACGCTCGCGTCCCTCGGGACCGAACACGGCGGCCTCACCGGGCTGCCTCTGCGGCTCCTCACCGCCGCACTGAACCTCACGCGTATCTCCGACCCCGTCGCGTCCTTCGACTGCGACACCTGGGACGACATCGCCACCGCAAGGGCACGCATCAGGGAGCATGGTCACGTGTTGGATGAATGGATTTCCGCAGTCAAGGACGAACTGGGCATCGACCTCGAGGTCGACACCGGTGTGCTGCTCGATCTCGCCCGCGACGCCGCCCACGGCGTGGCGCGGCCCGCGGCACCACTGACCACCTTCCTCGTCGGCTACGCCGCGGCCCGCGCCGTCTATGAGGCGGGGCCCGAAGGGCCTTCGATCAAGGGTGGTGGTGGGCGACGGGCGGGAAGCTCCGAAGCCGTCGCCGAGGCCTGCCGCAAGGCGGCGGCCCTGGCGCAGCGCTGGGCGGCGGAGGACGCCGCCGACGACGCGAAGTCCGCCCCCGCGACCGACCCCCGCCCGGACGCCGGATGACCGCCCGCGGTATCCGCCACAGCGAGGACGACGAGGATCTCGGCGTCGAGGAGGTACTGGCTCTCGTGAAGGAGGACAGGGACACCGCGGCCATGCCCTCCCCGCAGGGCGGCACCGGCGCGCACGGCAGCCCCGCCCCGCTCCGGCACCAGGCCGCCCCGCGCGCGGCGGGCGGGCGCCACAAGGCCACCCCATGGCCCGAGGCCCGCGAGACCGCAGCCCGTGCCGCTCGCGCCGGCGTCCGCCGAGCTCCCGTCTCCGTGCCCCTCGACGCAGCCCTGGGTCTCGTGCTGGCCGCTCCCCTCACCGCACTCACCGACCTCCCCTCCTTCGACACCTCCGCGATGGACGGGTGGGCGGTCGCCGGACCCGGCCCTTGGTCGGTACGGGACGAGGGCGTGCTGGCCGGGCACGCGGAGCACGAGCCGCTCGCCGACGGTGAGGCCGTCCGGATCGCCACCGGCGCCCGTATCCCCCTGGACACGACCGCGGTGCTGCGCAGCGAGTACGGCCGCACGGACGACAAGGGCCGACTGCACCCCAGTCGCGAGCTGCCGCACGGTCAGGACATCCGTCCCCGCGGACAGGAGTGCCGTAGCGGCGACCAGCTCCTGTCGCCCGGCACCCTCGTGACCCCTGCCGTGCTCGGCCTCGCCGCAGCCGCCGGATACGACACCCTCACCGCCGTTCCCCGCCCCCGCGCCGACGTCCTCGTACTCGGCGACGAACTGCTCACCGAGGGCCGGCCGCACGACGGACTCATCCGGGACGCGCTCGGCCCCATGCTGCCGCCCTGGCTGCGCGCGCTCGGCGCCGAGGTCACCGCGGTGCGCCGGCTCGGCGACGACGCCGAAGCCCTGTACCGGGCGATCACCGAAAGTGACGCCGACCTCGTCGTCACCACGGGCGGCACCGCCGCGGGCCCCGTCGACCACGTCCACCCCACCCTGCGCCGCATCGGCGCAGAGCTCCTGGTGAACGGGGTCAAGGTGCGCCCCGGCCACCCCATGCTGCTGGCTCGCACCAAGGAGAACCAGCACCTCGTCGGCCTGCCTGGCAACCCCCTCGCCGCCGTCTCCGGCCTGCTCACGCTCGCCGAGCCCGTCCTGCGGACGCTGGCCGCCCGCCCGGCGCAGGAGCCGTACGCGCTGCCGGTGACGGACGCGGTGCACGGGCATCCGCACGACACCCGGCTCATCCCCGTCGTTCTGCGCGGCGACCGTGCGGTGCCGCTGCACTACAACGGTCCGGCCATGCTGCGCGGGGTCGCGGCCGCCGATGCTCTCGCGGTCGTACCGCCGGGTGGTGCTCGGCCCGGTCAGGAGGTGGAGATCCTGGATCTGCCGTGGGCGGCGGCCGGGATCGGGGTGTGTTTCACGTGAAACATCGCGCTTGCCCTACTCGGCCGCCGCGGACACGGGTCGGCTGATGGTGATGACCCGGTCTCCCGGCCGGAGCTGGGCACGCCGGCCTTCGTCGTAGTCCAGCACCTTCTTGTCGCGTACGACCGCCACGACCAGGTCCGCACACTCGCGGGGCGTCCGGCCCACCTCGTCCTGGGTGACCGCCCGTTCGATGAGGTCCATCCCGCTGCCGAGGGTCATGAGGTCCTCCAGGGTCCGGGCCACGGGCGGGCTGGCCATGAACGTCCCCAGCAGCCGCCCGGCCGAGCTGGAACTGGTGACGACGGTGTCCGCGCCGCTCTGCTTGAGCAGCGGTACGTTCTCGTCCTCCCGGACGGCGGCGACGATCGTGGCGTGGCGGTTCAGCTGGCGAGCGGTGAGCGTGACCAGAGTGGCCGTCTCGTCGCGCTGCGGGGCGATGATCACGCGGGTGGCGCGGTGGAGCTCCGCCTTCAGCAGGGTCTCGGAGCGCGTGGCGTCGCCGGTGACCGCCACCAGGCCGTCGTCGCCGGCGGCCTCGGCCGCCTTGCCCTGCGTGTCCACGACGACGATCCGCTCCTTGCCGACGCCCTGTCCGATCAGCGTCTGCACGGCGTGCCGGCCCTTGGTGCCGTAGCCGATGACCACGACGTGATCCCGGGTGCGAGCCCGCCACCGGTGGATGCGGACCTGCTGGCGGGTGCGCTCGGTGAGCACCTCCAGGGTCGTGCCGACCAGGATGATCAGGAACAGCACGCGCAGCGGCGTGATGACGAAGATATTGGTGAACCGGGCACCGTCGCCGACCGGGGTGATGTCGCCGTATCCGGTGGTGGAGAGCGTGACGGTGGCGTAGTACGCGGCGTCCAGCAGGTCGACGGAGCCGTCGGAGTTGTCGGTGTAGCCCTCGCGGTCGATGTAGACGATCAAGATGGTGGTGACCAGCACCAGTATGGCCATGAACAGGCGTTTGAGGACCTGCTGGAGCGGCGGTACGACACCCTGCACGGGCATCGCGATCGAACGGCCCGCCTCCGCGTCGTCGCGTGCCTCCTTGCGTGAGCGGCTCCAGAGGGACCGCAGGATGGAGCGGGTCACCCTCCGGGAAGATGGCTGCTCGTCGTCCCTCATCGTCTGCCCCCTGCGGCCGTGATTCTGACAGTGGCCCCCATGGTTCCGCACAGCATCCGCAGCAGTCACCGAGCCTCCCGGCCCGACACGCCGCCCGGCCGGGCAGTCTCCGGGGCGCGGTAGCGTCGGGCCCGGTGCCGGACGGGCACCCGACTTCTCTGACACCGCTGGAGGTCTCCCTTGCGCGACCACACCGTCGTCGTCGGTTTTGGCACGAAGGGGCGGGCAGCGATCCAGGCCGTCTGCGCCAAGGGGCTGAAGAAGGAACAGGTCGTCGTGATCGACCCCAGCAGCAAGGCGATCGCCGCCGCGACGGACGAGGGCTACGCCGGTGTGGTCGGGGACGCCACCCGCAGCGACGTGCTGAAACGGGCCGAGGTGCAGCGGGCGGGGCAGATCGTCATCGCGACCGAGCGCGATGACACGGCCGTCCTCGTGGCGCTGACTGCCCGGCAGCTCAACTCGGGCGCGAAGATCGTGGCCGCGGTGCGGGAGGAGGAGAACGCGCCGCTGCTGAAGCAGTCCGGCGCCGACGAGGTCATCACCAGCGCCGGAGCGGCCGGCCGTCTGCTGGGCCTGTCCGTGCTCAGCCCCGCCGCCGGCCTGGTCATGGAGGACCTCATCCGGCAGGGCAGTCGCCTGGACGTCGTCGACCGGCCGGTCACCAAGGCCGAGGTGGGCAGAAGCCCGCGCGACATGGACGACCTCGTGATCAGCGTCGTACGCGGGCACCGGGTCCTGCACTACGACGATCCGGCCGTGGGTGCCCTGGAGCTGACGGACCGGGTCATCACCATCGTGCCGCGGGCCGCACCGGACAACCGGCGCGGCCCGCGGATCTGAGCGGATTCCTACTTGCGGTTGTACAGCCGCATCGTGATCGGCCCGAAGACGAGCACGAACAGCCCGGCCCAGCCCAGCGACCAGGCGATCTCGTCGGCCGGCCATTCGCCCCCCATCAGCCCCCGCACCGCCGAGGACAGATGCGTGACCGGGCTGTTGTTGACGAACGCCTGCAGCCAGCCCGGCATCGTGCTCGGGTCGACGAAGACGTTGGACAGGAAGGTCAGCGGGAAGATCACCATCATGCTGACGCCCATGACCGACTTCTCGGTGCGCAGCAGCAGCCCGAACATCGTCCAGATCCACGAGAACGCGAACGAGAAGACGATCAGCAGCGCGATCCCGGCGACCACTCCGCCGACCCCGCCGTCCGGCCGGTAGCCGAGGATCATGCCGACGGTGAGCATCACCACGGACGCGATGGTGTAGCGCAGCGCATCACCCAGCAGGTAGCCGACCATCGTCGACGGCCGCCAGATGGGCAGGCTGCGGAACCGGTCGAACACGCCCTTCTCGATGTCGGTGTTGACCGAGACACCGGTGTACATCGTGATCATCACGACGGACATCACCAGGATGCCCGGCAGCAGGAACTGGATGTACTCCTTCGGCGAACCGGCCAGCGCCCCGCCGAACAGGTACGTGTACATCAGCACCATCATGATCGGGAACGCCGTGACGTCGAACAGCTGCTCCGGCACATGCTTGATCTTGAGCATCGCCCGCCAGCCGAAGGTCAGCGACGCCGACAGCGCGCTCGGGCGCGGCGGCCGCTCCTTGGCGACGAGCAGCTCGGCCAGCGACTCGGTGCTGACAGGGGCCAGTTCCTTGGTCTCGGTGGGGGTCACGGTACTCATGCGGCTGCCCCGTCCTTCACGTCGTCGTGGGCCTGGTCGTGCACCTTGGTGTCATGTCCGGTGAGGGCGAGGAACACCTCGTCCAGGCTGGGCTGGCCCAGCGAGAAGTTGTCGACGACGATGCCGCCGCGGGCCAGCTCGGCGAGCGCCTGGGCGGCCTGCTCGGCCGCGCCCTGACCGTTCGCCGCACCGGCACCGACCCGGGCCGTCAGCGCCACGGGATCCGGTTCCAGCTGTACGTCCGCCTGCAGCACCAGCCGCAGCACCCGCGAGGCCTCCGGCCGCTGCTCCGGATCCCGCAGCCGCAGATGTACGGACCCGGCTCCGACCGACGACTTCAACTCGCCCTTCGTCCCCTCGGCGATCACCTTGCCGCGGTCGATGACGGCGATCCGCGAGGCCAGCTGGTCGGCCTCGTCCAGATACTGCGTGGTCAGCAGCACGGTCGTGCCCTGGGCGACGACCGAGCGCACGATGTCCCACACCTGGTTGCGGCTGCGCGGGTCCAGGCCGGTGGTCGGCTCGTCGAGGAAGAGCAGGTCGGGCGTGTTCAGGATGGACGCGGCGATGTCGATACGACGCCGCATGCCGCCGGAGTAGTTCTTGACCTGCTTGCCGGCCGCGTCCGTCAGCCCGAAGGCCTCCAGCAGCTGGGCGGCGCGCTCACGTGCGGCCTTCTTGCCGTGGCCGAGGAGCCGGCCGAGCAGGACCAGGTTCTCCGTGCCGGTCAGGTCCTCGTCGACGGACGCGTACTGACCGGTCAGGCTGACCCGGCTGCGCACCTCGTCCGCCTCCCGGACGACGTCGTGCCCAAAGACATGCGCCTCTCCGCCGTCCGGCCTGAGCAGAGTGGCGAGCATCTTGACGGTGGTCGTCTTGCCGGCGCCGTTCGGACCGAGAACGCCGTACACCGTGCCGGTGGGTACGGCCAGGTCGACGCCGTCGACGGCCCTGGTCTCGCCGAACGTCTTCACCAAGCCCGCTGTCTCAATGGCCAGACCGGGCGTCTGCTGGCTCATATGGGGTGTCCTTCCGCGTACTCCGGTTACGCATGGGAGACCTCCACGGTCGCGCAAACTCATCGGTCACGCACAGGGATTTCTCACGGGTTCGGCCCAGCGACGGAGGGGGGTTCGGCCGGACGACTGAGGAGACTCGGTCCAGCGACGGGGGAGGTTCGGTGCCTGAGGGGATGGCTCGGTCCGGCGACGGGGAAGGCTCGGTCCAGTAGCGTCCCCTTCATGCATGCGATCACGATTCCCGAACCTGGTGGGCCCGAGGCGCTGGTGTGGGACGAGGTCCCGGATCCGGTGCCCGGCGAGGGCGAGGTCCTGGTAGAGGTGGCGGCCAGCGCCGTCAACCGGGCCGACATCCTGCAACGGCAGGGCTTCTACAACCCGCCGCCCGGCGCGTCCCCCTACCCCGGCCTGGAGTGCTCCGGGCGCATCGCCGCGCTCGGAGAGGGCGTCGCCGGGTGGGCCGTCGGCGACGAGGTCTGCGCGCTGCTCTCCGGAGGCGGCTACGCCGAGAAGGTCGCCGTCCCGGCCGGCCAGCTGCTGCCCGTTCCCGCGGGTGTGGGCCTGCAGCAGGCCGCAGCGCTGCCCGAGGTGACCTGCACGGTCTGGTCGAACGTCTTCATGGTCTCCCACCTCCGCCCCGGCGAGACCCTCCTCGTGCACGGCGGGTCCAGCGGCATCGGCACCATGGCGATCCAGCTCGCCAAGGCCGTCGGCGCCAAGGTCGCCGTCACGGCCGGAACCGAGGAGAAGCTGGAGCGCTGTGCCGAGCTGGGCGCCGACATCCTGATCAACTACCGGGGCCAGGACTTCGTCGAGGAGGTCAGGAAGGCCACCGACGGCGCCGGGGCCGACGTCATCCTCGACAACATGGGTGCCAAGTACCTGGACCGCAACGTCCGCACCCTCGCCGTCAACGGCCGGCTCTCGATCATCGGCCTGCAGGGCGGCGTCAAGGGTGAGCTGAACATCGGCGCGCTCCTGAACAAGCGGGCCGCGATCAGCGCGACCTCGCTGCGCGCCCGCCCGCTCGACGAGAAGGCGGCGATCGTCGCGGCCGTACGCGAGCACGTCTGGCCCCTGCTCGCGGCCGGCCACGTCCGCCCGGTCGTCGACCGCGAACTCCCGATGCGTGAGGCCTCCGCGGCCCACCGTCTGGTGGAGGAGAGCGGCCACGTCGGAAAGGTCCTGCTCACCACGTCCTGATCGGTCAGCCCTGGCTCCGGCGCACCCGAAGGGCGACGAAGGCGAGCCCGAGCCCGAGTCCGATCAGCACCAGACCGCTGCCCAGCGGCAGGATCTTCAGCACCGGTTCGCCGGTGGCCTCGGACTCCGCGACGGCCTGCCGCACGGGCTCCTCCTGCCCCGACGGCGCAGTGGGCGCGGGCTCGTCGGACGCCGGCGGTGCTGCGGATACGTCGTCGTCGGCGCCGTCCCCTGTCGGCGGCGCCGTCGCGGCCCCGGTCGCTGCCGGCTCCTGCCGCCCCGGCCGCGCCCGCCCCTCACCCGCCCGGCTCCCGGCCCGCGTCGGCTCACCGGCGGACGCGGAGCCGGAGGGGGTGCCGCTCGGCGAGAGCGGCTTCGCGTCGTACGCCGATACGACCCCGTACGTCGAAACGCTGCCGTACGACGAAACGCTGCCGTACGACGAAACGGCCCCGCACGAGACCACGGTCGCCCCCACCCCCGCAAACACCCCCGTCGCACGCCATATGCGCAGCCATGGAGTCACGTCGGTGACCCCCTCCCGGAGCCAGGTTCACCACAATCGGAACGATCAACGGAACAAGCCTCACATCCACTAACGATCCCGGCATTCCGGATGCCTCCGAGTGGCTGTAATCGGTGGATCACCCACCACAGGGGGCGCCGCGGTGATGAGGTGTACGGGTGCGAGAGAATGGCGGCATGGAGATGCCGAGGAACGAAAGGTCGCCGGAGAACGCCCAGAAGATCCTGGTCGTGGGCCAGGACGGTATGGCTCTCGGTGGCGGTACGGACGAGGACTCCCACGAGATCCCGGTGACCGAGCAGGTCGAGCAGCCGGCCAAGGTCATGCGGATCGGCAGCATGATCAAGCAGCTGCTCGAGGAGGTGCGTGCTGCTCCTCTGGACGAGGCCAGCCGGGTCCGGCTCAAGGAGATCCACGCCAGTTCGGTGAAGGAGCTGGAGGACGGCCTGGCACCGGAGCTCGTCGAGGAACTGGAGCGGCTCTCCCTGCCGTTCACGGACGAGGCGACCCCCAGCGACGCAGAACTGCGGATCGCGCAGGCCCAGTTGGTCGGCTGGCTGGAAGGCCTCTTCCACGGGATCCAGACGACGCTGTTCGCCCAGCAGATGGCCGCGCGGGCCCAGCTGGAGCAGATGCGCCGCGCCCTCCCGCCCGGCGTCGCCCACGAGGGCTACGACGACCCGCGCGCGGGTGGCCGCTCGGGCGGGCCCTACCTGTAGGCCCGCCGGGTCCGCCAGGTCCGGCGGACAGCCCCACAGCCGAAAGGCCCGGCACGTGCCGGGCCTTTCCCTTCAAGCGCCTTCAAGCGCCCTCAAGCGCCTTGAGTGCCCGCCCCGTCAGGCCGACGGAGGATTGCCCGTCGATACGCTGAGTTCGATCTCCGGCATATCCTGCGGGTCGACATCCTTACCGGCGGACGGGAACTGGTCCATCACCGTGCCGTCGCCGTAGGTGTTCTCGTCGACGTCCTTGATGCTCATCTGCCAGCCGGCGGCCTGGAGGCAGGCCTTGACCGAGTCAATGTTCTTGAACTGGAAGTCCGGAATCTGGATCTTGTCGGGGTCGTTGTACGACTCCTCCGGTTCCGTGCATTCTTCCTTGTCGATGGTCTTCGCCTTGTCCGGCCCGCGGTAGCCCGCCGCCTTGGTGGCCGAGGCGGAGGCGCTGGCGTCGCCGCCCCCGCCCTCGTTGTTGTTGTCGCCGCCGTTCAGCGTCAGTGCCGCGATCAGGCCGCCGACCGCGATCACCGCGACGACGATCGAGCCGATGATCACGGGCTTGTTGCTCTTGCCCCCGCCCGAAGGTGCCTGCGGCTGCGGCGTGATGTTGTACGGCGGCGGCGTGGACGGGGTCGGCTGCGGCGAGTACGCGGACGGGTTCGGTGTCTGGTAGCCGCCCTGCTGCGGATAGCCGTACGCCGGGGAAGGCGTCGGAGTGCCGTACGGGTTCGGCGTCGGCGTCGGCTGGTACGGCGTCTGGACGCCCCCCGTGGGCGCCGGGGTGAACTGGTCGACCGGCGGGAACACCGCGGAGCCGACGCCCGCGCCGCTCTGCGTCTGGGTGCCCGGCACGATGCTCGGCGGGGCCGCCTGGTAGGACGCGGCCACGCGCAGGCACTCGTCGCGCATGGACGCGGCGGTCGGGAAGCGCTCGTTCGGGTTCTTCTTCAGCGCGCGGGTGACCAGCGCGTCGACGGCCGGCGGCAGGGAACGGTTGATCGAGGAGGGCGCGACCGGCTCCTCCTGCACGTGCGCGTACGCGATGGCCAGCGGTGAGTCCGCGTCGAACGGCAGCCGCCCGGTGACCAGTTGGAACAGCATGATGCCGACCGAGTACAGGTCGGACCGGGCATCCACCCCGCGGCCCAGCGCCTGTTCCGGCGAGAGGTACTGCGGGGTGCCGACGACCATGCCGGTCTGCGTCATCGAGGTCACGCCGGACTGCATGGCACGGGCGATGCCGAAGTCCATCACCTTGACGACGCCGCGCTTGGTCATCATCACGTTGCCCGGCTTGATGTCCCGGTGGACCAGGCCCATCTCGTGGCTGATCTCCAGCGCCGCGAGCACGTCCGCGGTGATCTTCAGAGCCTTGTCGGCGGGCATCGCGCCGTACTGCCGTACATCCTCGTCAAGGACCGACCCCAGCGGGCGGCCCTCGATGTACTCCATGACGATGTACGGCGTTGTCATGGAGTCGAGCTCGTCCTCGCCGGTGTCGAAGACCGAGACGATGTTTGTGTGCGTGAGCTTCGCCACCGCCTGCGCCTCGCGGCGGAAGCGCTCGCGGAAGGCCTGTTCGCGGCCCAGTTCGGTGTGCAGCGTCTTGATCGCGACCTGACGGTCGAGCACCGAGTCGTATGCGAGGTGCACCGAGGCCATACCGCCCTGGCCGAGCAGATCACGCAGTTGATAGCGGCCGCCGGCGAGCGCCCGTCCCACGTACCGGCCCTGTGCGCCGTCCTGGCTCATCTTTCTGCGTCCCCCATAGGCGCCGCGGCAGCGGTGCCGCTGTGCTCCCGCGTTGATCGAATGTCGTTGATCGAATGTGTTATTCCCGGCCAAGTCTGCCCCAGGGCACTGACACGTCAAGCTCGGTGCCCGTTCCGTGACCGTACGCGAAAGAAGCGTCGCGGAAGCGTTACAGCGGCCGTACGGCCGGTACACAGGATTTGCACGACGCAACGGCGCGAGGGTTTGATGACCGGTTCGACGGGCGGTCCGTCCCGGGCCGGTCCCGGTATCCATCTGGGACCGGCGGCTTGCGCGGAGGCTGTAGCGTGGCCGACGGAGACCGTAACAACACCGCGCGCACCGCGGGCAGAAACGACGGCGAGGACTGATGGCACAGCAGCAGCGCGCTCAGGGCCCGTCCGACCCCGAGGCGACTGGCGGCGGGATGTCAGATGCGCCGGAAATGTGGGGTAACGGAGGGCTTGTCGGGGACGGCCGGTATCGGCTGACCCGCAGACTCGGCCGGGGCGGCATGGCCGAGGTGTTCGCGGCCGAGGACGTGCGCCTCGGGCGCACCGTGGCGGTCAAGCTGCTGCGCTCCGATCTCGCCGAGGACCCGGTGTCCAAGGCCCGCTTCACGCGCGAGGCCCAGTCCGTGGCCGGCCTCAACCACCACGCGATCGTCGCCGTGTACGACTCCGGCGAGGACTTCGTGGGCGGCCAGTCGGTGCCGTACATCGTGATGGAACTGGTCGAGGGCCGCACCATCCGCGATCTGCTGTTCAACGCCGAGGCGCCCGGCCCGGAGCAGGCCCTGATCATCGTCTCCGGTGTCCTTGAGGCGCTTGCCTACTCGCACCAGCACGGCATCGTGCACCGCGACATCAAGCCGGCGAACGTCATCATCACCCACAACGGCGCCGTCAAGGTGATGGACTTCGGCATCGCGCGCGCGTTGCACGGCGCGTCCACGACGATGACGCAGACCGGCATGGTCATGGGCACCCCGCAGTACCTCTCCCCGGAGCAGGCCCTCGGCAAGGCCGTCGACCACCGCTCCGACCTGTATGCGACCGGCTGTCTGCTGTACGAACTCCTCGCGCTGCGCCCGCCGTTCGTCGGCGAGACCCCGCTGTCGGTGGTCTACCAGCACGTCCAGGACATCCCGACGCCGCCGTCCGAGGCCTCCGACGCCTCGCCGCCGGAGCTCGACGGCCTCGTCATGCGCTCGCTCGCCAAGGACCCCGACGACCGCTTCCAGACCGCCGAGGAGATGCGCGGGCTGGTCCAGTACGGCCTGCAGATGCTGTACGACCAGGGCGGCCACACCGGCACCTGGAACACCGGCCCGGTGAACCTGCACGAGGGCGGTCAGACCCCGGCGAGGGGCATGGCGGGCACGACCGTGCTGCCGCACTCGGCCGAGGGCACCACGCAGATCCCGCAGCCGATCCTGCCGCCCTACGGCGGTGGCGACGACGGCGGCTTCGAGGGGCACGGCAACAAGGGCAGCGGCCGCGGCAAGCTGTGGATTCTCGCCGCCCTCGCCGTGATCGCCGTGGTGGCCGGTGTCGCGCTGGCGCTGCAGAACACCGGCGACGGCAAGGGCGGTACCGACACCCCGAAGTCGCCGACCGCCTCGCAGACCACCGAGGACGACAAGGCCAGCGAGACGCCGAGCGAGGACGAGTCCGAGCAGCCCACGGACACCTCGACGGAGGAGGACACGGGCACGGGCGGCGACTGGGACTACACACCGGAACCCACGCCTTCGTACACGCCGTCCGCGACCCCGAGTGGTGAGCCGACGGAGACCGCGACGACCGAGACCGCGCCGACGGACACAGAACCGACGGACACCGTCCCGTCCGATACAGGTGGCACGGACACCGGCGGCACCGGTACAGGTGGCACGGATACCGGCGGCACCGGTACGGGTGGCGCGGACAGCGGCGGCACGGACAGCGGCGGCGTCAGCGACGGTGGCGTCACCGGGGAGGTCGGCTGACCGGTCGGCCGACGATTCCAACGCCGAGTGCTGTCGCAACCACCCGGTAAGGGTCACTGCACGAACGCCCCGCACACCGCCTCGTACTCCCGCGTCCACCACACCGCGAGCGCCGAAGCGGCTGGGAACTGGGAGTCCGCGCGGGTGTCGCCGCGTTCGTAGTGCCAGCGCAGCATCCAGAAGTCGTTCAGGCGCTCCCACCACACGCGGTGCACGGCCGCCGCGAGCTCCGAGGGCGCCGCCCCGGCGGCACGCCGGTACGCGCGCGCGTACGCCCGCACCTTGGGCAGGTCGAGGGTGCCCGCCGGGCGTACGAAGAAGATCGCGGCGGCCCGTACGGCCTCCTCCGCGCGGGGCTGGACGCCGAGCCGGTCCCAGTCGACGATCGCGGCCGGGGCGTCCCCCTGATAGAGCAGGTTGAACGGGTGGAAGTCGCCGTGCACCCAGCCCACCGAGCCACCGCGCGGGGGACGCCGGTCCGCGTGCCGCTCCAGCAGCGTGCGCCGTTCCAGGAGCCGGTGCCGGGCGAGTTCGTCGAAGGAGTCGGCGGGGCGGTGCCGGCGTACGCGCGCGAGGAGGTCGTCGATGAGGTCGAACGTGTCGGCGGGGTCGGCACTCTCCACAGGGTGGGGGCTCGTGGCCGGGGGCGTGCGCCCCTTGGGCGGCATCACGCGCTCCAGGCTCGCGTGAACCGCCCCCAGCAGCGCGCCGAGCCGGGCGCACTGGCCGGTGCTGAGCTGGCCGCCGTGCCGGTGCCGGCCGTCGATCCACGGGTGCAGGGCATACGCGTGGCCGCCGACGACCGCGACCGTGCGCCCGTCCCGGCCGGCCAGCGGCGGGGCCACCGGCACGCCGAGGTCGGCCAGGCGCTGGGTCGCCCGGTGCCGGCGTTCGATCGCGGCGGGGTCGGCGGTGTCGGGGTCGAAGTGGTGCTTGAGGAAGTAGCGGCCGCGGGTCGTGCACAGCCGGTAGCCGCGGTTGAGCAGCCCCTGGTCGACGGGGTCGCAGGTGAGGGCGGAACCGGCGGAGTACTGGCGCAGAAGGGCGCTCAGCGGGGGCGCGTGGAGCGCAGGGGGTGGTACACATGGGCGCGGCACGCGCCAGATGCTAGGGCACCTGGCGAGCCTGTGAGCTGGGCGTTGTCACAGGAAGTCGTCGATGGTCGCTTTCGGTCACAAGTGGGTGATCCTGCTCGCGCACCCTCGTGATCGCCGAGGAGAAATAACCCGATTTACCCTTTTTCGGGCATGAAGTCGGTGTCGGACACGAACTCTTCCCGTGAGCTGGGTGCGCGGGATAACGTGCCGGTGTTCCGGCCCCCTGCAAGGCTGTGACCTGGGCCCCTTCCCGACTTTGCGATTTACTTGGATTTCCAAGCAAAAACGCAGGTCAAGAGGGGTTACACAGAAATGTGGAGCACTGGGTAACGTGCCTCTTGCAGGGCGCTCGCCGGGGCACCTGTCACGCCTGTTCCCGGCCGAGTGGCACCCACCCCGTGCCCGAGGGTCGGATCAGGTGAGCCGCACTGGCCTACCGGCAACCCCGGGGGCCGGACCGACGGAGGAGCACACGTGACCGTGGAGAGCACTGCCCCGCGCAAGCCGCGACGCAGCGCCGGAAGCAAGGCCGGGTCCACCGGCGCCGAAGCAACCGACGCCACCGGCACCCAGCGCACCACCCGCACGACCGCCAAGAAGACCACCGCCAAGAAGGCCACGCCCGCCAAGCGGGCCGCCGGCGCCAAGAAGGCCACGGGCGCCGCGCAGACCGCCGGCCCCGAGCTGGTGCAGCTGCTGACGCCCGAGGGCGAGCGCGTCCGGACCGCCGACACCGCCGCGTACGACGAGTACGTCGCCGACATCACCCCCGAAGAGCTGCGCGGCCTGTACCGCGACATGGTGCTCACCCGCCGCTTCGACGCCGAGGCAACCTCCCTGCAGCGCCAGGGCGAGCTGGGCCTGTGGGCCTCACTGCTCGGCCAGGAGGCCGCCCAGATCGGCTCCGGCCGGGCCCTGCGCGACGACGACTACGTCTTCCCGACCTACCGCGAGCACGGCGTCGCCTGGTGCCGCGGCGTGGACCCGACCAACCTGCTCGGCATGTTCCGCGGCGTCAACAACGGCGGCTGGGACCCGAACGGCAACAACTTCCACCTCTACACGATCGTCATCGGCTCCCAGACGCTGCACGCCACGGGCTACGCCATGGGCGTCGCCAAGGACGGCGCCGACTCGGCGGTCATCGCCTACTTCGGCGACGGAGCCTCCAGCCAGGGCGACGTCGCGGAGTCGTTCACGTTCTCCGCGGTCTACAACGCCCCCGTGGTGTTCTTCTGCCAGAACAACCAGTGGGCGATCTCCGAGCCGACCGAGAAGCAGAGCCGCGTCCCGCTCTACCAGCGCGCGCAGGGTTACGGCTTCCCCGGCGTCCGCGTCGACGGCAACGACGTGCTGGCCTGCCTCGCCGTCACCAGGTGGGCGCTGGAGCGGGCCCGCAGCGGCGAGGGCCCGACGCTGGTCGAGGCGTACACGTACCGGATGGGCGCACACACCACCTCCGACGACCCCACCCGCTACCGCCATGACGACGAGCGGGCCGCCTGGGAGGCGAAGGACCCGATCCTGCGCCTTCGCCGCCACCTGGAGTCCTCAAACCACGCGGACGAGGGATTCTTCGCGGAACTCGAGGCGGAGAGCGAGGCGTTGGGCAGGCGAGTGCGCGAAGCGGTCCGTGCCATGCCGGACCCGGACCACTTCGCCATCTTCGAGAACGTGTACGCGGACGGGCATGCGCTCGTCGACGAGGAGCGAGCCCAGTTCGCCGCCTACCAGGCGTCGTTCGCGGACGTAGAGGGGGTCTGAACATGGCCGTGGAGAAGATGGCCCTGGCCAAGGCGATCAACGAGTCGCTGCGCCGCGCCCTGGAGACCGACCCCAAGGTCGTCATCATGGGCGAGGACGTCGGCAAGCTCGGCGGCGTGTTCCGCGTGACCGACGGACTGCAGAAGGACTTCGGCGAGAGCCGCGTCATCGACACCCCCCTCGCCGAGTCGGGCATCGTCGGTACCGCGATCGGCCTGGCCCTGCGCGGCTACCGCCCGGTCGTGGAGATCCAGTTCGACGGTTTCGTCTTCCCGGCGTACGACCAGATCGTCACCCAGCTCGCGAAGATGCACGCGCGCTCGCTGGGCAAGGTCAAGCTCCCGGTCGTCGTCCGCATCCCCTACGGCGGCGGCATCGGCGCGGTCGAACACCACTCCGAGTCCCCGGAGGCGCTGTTCGCGCATGTGGCGGGCCTGAAGATCGTGTCGCCGTCCAACGCCTCGGACGCCTACTGGATGATGCAGCAGGCCATCCAGAGCGACGACCCGGTGATCTTCTTCGAGCCCAAGCGGCGCTACTGGGACAAGGCCGAGGTCAGCACGGAGGCGATCCCCGGCCCGCTGCACAAGGCACGGGTCGCCCGCGAGGGCACCGACCTCACTCTCGTCGCGTACGGCCCGATGGTGAAGCTCTGCCAGGAGGTCGCGGACGCGGCCGCCGAGGAGGGCCGCTCCCTGGAGGTGCTGGACCTGCGCTCGGTCTCCCCGCTCGACTTCGACTCGATCCAGGCCTCGGTGGAGAAGACCCGCCGCCTGGTGGTGGTCCACGAGGCGCCGGTGTTCTTCGGTTCCGGTGCGGAGATCGCCGCCCGGATCACGGAACGCTGCTTCTACCACCTGGAGGCCCCGGTGCTCAGGGTCGGCGGCTACCACGCCCCGTATCCGCCGGCCCGCCTGGAGGAGGAGTACCTGCCCGGCCTGGACCGGGTGCTGGACGCCGTCGACCGCTCGCTGGCGTACTGAGGAGAGGGTCGTGACGACGATGACGGAAGCTTCCGTACGCGAGTTCAAGATGCCCGATGTGGGCGAGGGCCTGACCGAGGCCGAGATCCTCAAGTGGTACGTCCAGCCCGGCGACAAGGTCACCGATGGCCAGGTGGTGTGCGAGGTCGAGACCGCGAAGGCGGCCGTCGAACTCCCCATCCCCTATGACGGCGTGGTCCGCGAGCTGCACTTCCCCGAAGGCACGACGGTGGACGTCGGCACGTCGATCATCGCGGTGGATGTGAGCGGCGGCGCACCGGCACCGCAGGCGCCCGCCGAGCCGCAGCAGGCGCCGGCGCAGGAGGAGCCGAAGCCGGAGGGCCGCCAGCCGGTCCTCGTGGGGTACGGCGTGGCCACGTCCTCCACCAAGCGCCGCCCCCGCAAGGGCCCCGAGGTCCCGGCTCAGCAGGCCTCGGCCGCGATCCAGTCCGAGCTGAACGGCCATGGGACGGCACAGACGGCCACCCCGGCCCCGCCGCCCACCGCGCCCCCGCAGCAGCGTCCCCTGGCCAAGCCGCCGGTGCGCAAGCTGGCCAAGGACCTCGGCGTCGACCTGGCGACGGTCACCCCGACCGGCCCGGACGGCATCATCACCCGCGAGGACGTCCACGCGGCGGCGGCCCCGCAGACCCTCGAGCCCACGCCGACGCCGGTCGCGGCGCCGACCCCGGTAGCGGCCCCGGCGCCGGCCTCGTACGACACGACCCGCGAGACCCGCCTCCCCGTCCGTGGCGTCCGCAAGGCCACCGCCGCCGCCATGGTCGGCTCGGCCTTCACCGCGCCGCACGTCACGGAGTTCGTGACGGTCGACGTGACGCGCACGATGAAGCTGGTCGAGGAGCTGAAGGAGGACAAGGAGTTCACGGGCCTGCGCGTGAACCCCCTGCTGCTCATCTCCAAGGCCCTCCTGGTCGCGATCAAGCGCAACCCGGACATCAACGCGTCCTGGGACGAGGCCAACCAGGAGATCGTGGTCAAGCACTACGTCAACCTGGGCATCGCCGCGGCCACCCCGCGCGGCCTGATCGTCCCGAACATCAAGGACGCGCAGGACAAGACCCTGCCGCAACTCGCCGAGGCACTGGGCGAGTTGGTGTCCACAGCCCGCGAGGGCAAGACGTCCCCGTCGGCCATGCAGGGCGGCACGATCACCATCACCAACGTCGGCGTCTTCGGCGTCGACACCGGCACGCCGATCCTCAACCCCGGCGAGTCCGCGATCCTCGCGGTCGGCGCGATCAAGCTCCAGCCGTGGGTCCACAAGGGCAAGGTGAAACCACGTCAGGTGACAACCCTGGCCCTGAGCTTCGACCACCGCCTGGTCGACGGCGAACTGGGCTCCAAGGTTCTGGCAGACGTGGCGGCGATCCTGGAACAGCCGAAGCGGTTGATCACCTGGGCGTAGCGGTCGGGGGCCGCGCATCCGTCCGGGATGCGCGGCCCCCACGCCAAAGGCCTGTACTCAGCCTGCGGCCGCCGTCTTTGTTGTTCATGAGCGTCCCCTCAGGCGGCGTCGAACGACCAGAAGACGCCGAGTTCGTTCTCGGACAACGCGACCAGACCTACGTCCCAGTCGTGCTCACTGAACGGGTCACAGCCGGCGATGGGCTGGTAGAAGTCCGGTGGGTCACCCGCCCCGTACCAACCGTTGGTGAAGAACTGGGCATTCGGAGCAGGGAAACGGCCCAGGAGCACCCGCGCCTTCTCTTCGAGCCCGGGGCGACGATCCTCGAGTCCCGGTTCCCTGGTGACATCCAGCCAGTTGGTCGAAATCGCGACCAGAAGGTGCTCGGCCGAGGAGCGGGGAATGGTCCGGAGTCTGGACCGCCAGCCGGGGTCCGCCGGCCGGAAAGGCACGAGCCGGTCCGGGCTCCATTCCTCGTCGCCCTCCTCATAGAACTCCAGTGACTTCCAGGAACGCGGGTCGGTTGCCTCCTTGCGAAGCAGGGCGGCGGCGTCCAGCACCCAGTCCTCGTGGTGGTGGGGTCCCACAGCGACGATCGAGTACCGCCGCTCGTACATGGTCAGGGCGTCCGCCCAGGCTGCGGTGTCTGGCGCTGTCATCGGCTCTTCCGGGGGAGGGGATTCGGTCGGCGCCGTGGGCGTCACTGAGGGCTCCATCCCATTTTGGCGTCCGCTACTTCGGCATAGAGGTAACGACGGCGAAGGGCGGGCTCAGGCTGCTGTCGTACTTGAGGCGAGTCTGCACGCCGTATGCGTCGGTCACCGGCGTCGGGTAGCCGTTGGCTCGAGAGCGAGGCCGACGCCATGCGTCACAACGCCAAGTTCGAACGGATCGCCAGGAGCGGGCTCGCCCTGCACGACTCCGTCGCCCTGATCGAACGCATCCGCAAGGAGCTCTGAGCCGTGCCGCACTTCGAGTTCGTCAAGTCCAGCCACAGCAGCGGGAACGGCGAGTGTGTCGAAGTCGCCCGCAACATCCCCGGCACCGTCGCCGTCCGCGACTCCAAGGACGCGGAGGGATCCGTACTCCAGCTCGCCGCCTCTGCGTGGGCGGCGTTCACGGTCTACGCGAGGGGCGCCCGTAGGTAAGCAGTAAGCACCTCACCGCTCGGGCTCTGCCAGATCGGCCAGAACGAGGGACACGGTCTCCGATGGGCGTAGCGACGCCGTCCTGCCGCCGTACAGCATGACGATGCGGGAGTCGCGCATCCCACCGGGGAAGCGCGACTCCCGCCCTCGTCAGGTCAGTCGGCTGCTGTCGGGGAGGGGGCCGTAGTCGTCCGCCGCCTGTCCGACGTAGGCACGCATCACCTGGTCGGGGGCGGCCTTCGGGGACATGGTCGAAGGATGCCCTCAAAGGGCCCACTGCTCGCCAGCAGTGGGCCCCTGCTGCATACCGGTGTCCCGTCGGGTCAGTCCCGCTGGGCTCCCGACGGCAGCGTGCGCAGTTGCATCGTGCTCGCTGTGCTGCTGCCGAAGGCGTAGTCCATCAGCTTCGCGGCGTCCGTGAAGCGGTACTGGTCGTTGAGGAGTACGCCGATGACCGTCTTGCCGTCACGGGTTCCGGCGAAGACGAGGCAGGGGCCGGCCGGGGTGTTGGTGCCCGTCTTCACGCCGATCGCGCCGCTGTAGGAGCCCAGCAGCTGGTTGGTGTTGTACCAGGTGTACGTGCGGGTGCCGCCGGTGCTCGTCGTCGCGTACTGGACTGTCTTCGGCTTCTTCACGATGCCGGCGAACGTCGACCACGTCATCGCGCTGCGCGTGAGCTTGGCCAGGTCGCGCGGCGTCGTGTAGTTCGTGTTCTGCGTCGAGTTGCCGTCGAACGAGTCGAAGTGCGTGTTGGTCAGGCCGAGGGCCTCGGCCTTCTTGTTCATTTTGGCGATGAAGTTCTTGGTGCGGGCCGCGACCGTCGTGCCGGTGCCGAACTTGTCCGCGAGGGCCATCGCGGCGTCGCAGCCGGACGGCAGCATCATCGCGTGCAGCAGCTGGCGGACGGTGACCTTGTCGCCGGTCCTCAGGTCCGCGGTGCTCGCGCCCTTGGCGGCGACGTAGTCCCGGTAGGCCTGCTTGATGGTGACCTTGGTGTCCAGGTTCACGTCCGGGATGGCCAGCACGACCCGGGCCGTCATGATCTTGGTGGTGCTCGCCATCGGCCGCTTGGTGTCGGCGTACTTGCTGTAGAGCGTGGAGCCCGTCGCACTGTTGAGCATGAATGCGCCCTTGGCGCTGACCGTGGGCGCGGTCGCCGCCTGGGCGGGTGCCGTCAGGGCGCCGCCCGCGACCAGTGCGCCGGTGGTGGCGACGACGGCTGCGGCTCTGCGGAAACGTACGCCCTTGATGCCGGTTATCACTATGAACGCTCCGAGTGTGCGAAATGCCCGGTAAGGCATCTGCGATGTGGTGGGGGAGGCTCTGAGGAGACTCGCGAGGAGCGTTCAGGGATGTACGGACCGGCATAACGAAATCACTACAGCGGCACGGAACTTGCAAGGGGGCGGCCGCCGTCGAGCGTCCGCCCCCTTGCCGGTGAGCCGGTGGTCCTGGCCGTCAGCCCAGGCTGGTGAAGCCGTAGTTCATGAGCTTCTTCGCGTCCGTCTCGCGCTGGGCGATCGAGGAGGAGGCGAGCACCGTGCCGATGACCGTCTTGCCGTTCCGGGTGGCGGCGAAGACGAGGCAGTACTTGGCCTCCGGGCCGGAACCGGTCTTCACGCCGATCGCGCCGCTGTAGGTGCCGAGCAGGCCGTTGGTGTTCTTCCACGGCGCCATCGTGCGGACGCTGCCGGTCTTGGTGATCGTCTTCGCCGTGTACTGCTTCGTCTTGACGATCGTGCGGAACGTGGAGTTCTTCATCGCGCTGCTGGCGAGTTTCGTCAGGTCGCGCGGCGTTGAGTAGTTCGCCCCGTTGCCGATGCCGTCGAAGGAGTCGAAGTGGGTGTTCGTCAGGCCGAGGTTCTTCGCGGTGGTGTTCATCTTGCCGATGAACGACTTCACGCGTGCGGCCCGCGTCGAGCCCGTGCCGAACTTGTCGGCGAGCGCGTAGGCGGCGTCGCAGCCCGACGGCAGCATCAGGCCGTACAGCAGTTGGCGCACGGTGACCTTGTCGCCGACGATCAGCTTGGCGTTGGAGGCCCAGTTGTTGTCGACGATGTAGTCGCTGTAGGCCTTCTGGATCGTGACCTTGGCGTCGAGGTTGAGGTTCGGCTGCGAGAGCACGACCTTCGCGGTCATGATCTTGGTGGTGGAGCCGGTGGAGCGCCTGGTGTCCGCTGCCTTCGTGTACAGCGTCCTGCCGTTCGCGTTGTTCATGACGTAGCCGCCCTTGGCCACGATCGAGGGCGCGGCGGCGGCCTGCGCGGGTGCAGCGGAGAAGGCACCGGCCGCGAGCATGGCGCCGGTGGTCACGGCGACGGCAGTGGCTCTGCGGATACGGGTGCCCTGAATGCCGGTTGTCAACTGAAATACCCCGATTGCGTTGTATGCCCCTGGTGTGCGGCCGAGTTGTGGTCAATGGTCCGAAGGTCAAAGAGCCGCAGGTGTGTGACGCGTAAGTAGCACAGAAGGTTGTGCGGCGGATGGGGCGGGTCCGCTCACGTCCGCATGCTGGACGGGACTCCGTATGCGTACGTGATGTATCTATCCTGTGGGCATGTCCCTGGCCGTGAAGCAACCGCCCGCCGCCGACCGCGTCTACCACCACGTCAAACAAGGGGTACTGGACCGCCGTTACGAGGGCGGGACCCTGCTCACCGAGGGCGAGCTGGCCGATGCCGTCGGGGTCTCCCGCACCCCGGTGCGCGAGGCGCTGCTCCGGCTGGAGGTCGAGGGTCTGATCAAGCTGTACCCGAAGAAGGGCGCCCTCGTACTGCCCGTGTCCGCGCAGGAGATCGCGGACGTCGTCGAGACCCGGCTGCTGGTGGAGGAGCACGCGGCCCGCAAGGCCGTACCCGCACCGCCCGGACTCATCGAGCGGCTCGAGGAACTGCTCGCACGGCAGAAGGAGCAGGCCGCCGCAGGGGACCTGGCTGCGGCCGCGGTCACCGACCGCTGCTTCCACGCCGAGATCGTCCGCAGCGGCGGCAACGAGATCCTCTCCCGGCTCTACGACCAACTCCGCGACCGGCAGCTGCGGATGGGCGTCGCCGTCATGCACTCCCACCCCGACCGGATCGCGAAGACCCTCACCGAACACGAGGAGATCCTGCAGGCGCTGCGCTCCGGGGACGCCGACGCGGCCGTCGGGGTCGTCCACCGGCACATCGGTTGGTTCTCGCACCTCGCCCGGGGTGAGGTCCGATGAGCGGGGCCGCCCTCCCGGGCGATCCGCCCGGCGGCCGGCGCGCCATCGCCGTCTGGGGCATAGGCGTCGCCGTCTACTTCGTCGCCGTCATCTTCCGTACGTCCCTGGGGGTCGCCGGCCTCGATGCCGCCGACCGCTTCGACGTGGGCGCCTCCGCGCTGTCGACGTTCTCGATCCTCCAGCTCCTCGTCTACGCCGGCATGCAGATACCCGTCGGCCTGCTGGTCGACCGGTTCGGCACCAAGAAGGTGCTGGGGATGGGCGTCGTGCTGTTCACGGCGGGCCAGCTGGGCTTCGCGTTCTCCCCCACGTACGGGATGGCCCTTGCGTCGCGGGCGCTGCTGGGCTGCGGCGACGCGATGACGTTCATCAGCGTGCTGCGGCTGGGCAGCCGGTGGTTCCCGGCCCGGCGCGGGCCGCTGATCGCGCAGCTCGCCGGGCTGGTCGGCATGGCCGGCAACCTCGTCTCGACGCTCGTCCTCGCCCGGCTGCTGCACGGCATCGGCTGGACGGCCGCGTTCGCGGGCAGCGCGCTCGCCGGGGTCGTGGTCTTCGTCCTCCTGCTGCTGTTCCTGAAGGACCACCCCGAAGGGCACGAGCCGGAGCCGGTACCGCATCAGGGAGTGGCGTACGTACGGCGGCAGATCGCCGCGTCCTGGCGGGAGCCGGGGACTCGGCTCGGGCTGTGGGTGCACTTCACGACCCAGTTCCCGGCGATGGTGTTCCTGCTGCTGTGGGGGCTGCCGTTCCTGGTCGAGGCGCAGGGGCTGTCCCGGGCCACGGCCGGAGAGCTGCTGACCCTGGTCGTGCTGTCGAACATGGCAGTCGGACTGGTGTACGGCCAGATCATCGCCCGGCACCACGGGGCGCGGCTGCCGCTCGCACTCGGCACCATCGGGGCGACCTCGCTGCTGTGGGCCTCGACGCTCGTGTATCCCGCCGAGCATGCGCCGATGTGGCTGCTGATCGTGCTCTGCACGGTGCTCGGCGCGTGCGGGCCGGCCTCGATGATCGGGTTCGACTTCGCACGGCCGGCGAATCCGCCGGAGCGTCAGGGGACGGCGTCCGGAATCACCAACATGGGTGGTTTCGTCGCCTCGATGACCACACTGTTCGCGATCGGCGCGCTGCTCGACGCCACGGACGACGACTACACGGTCGCCTTCTCGTCCGTGTTCGTGCTCCAGGCGCTGGGCATCACCCAGATCCTGCGCCTGCGCAGGCGAGCGGCCCGCCGGGAGCGGGAACGGCTGGTGGCGAGCCGGGTGGAGACGGTGCACGTGCCGGCGTGAGCCGACGTCCGCCAGGTGGCCCGACTCGAACTAGTCCCATTCCTCTCAGGGGGCCGCGCCTGCGGTCCTACGGCGTCACCGTGAAGTTCCGCAGGATCGCCGCCGTCAGGTCCGGGTCGCCCTCCGTCTTCACCCGGTCCGCGACCGCCTCCGGCGTCACCCGGCCGCAGGCCAGGCGGACGTACGTCTCCCAGTCGAGGGTGAGGGTGGCGGCGGGCCCGAGTGCGGGAGCCGTTTCGAGGGTGCCGCGGCCCTGGATGTCGACGCGGATCGTGCGCAGGAACTCGACGGGGCCGTGGACGTCGAAGACGATCGCCGAACTGCGGGGAGCCCCGGCCTTGTTCGCGACGATGTCCGGGAGGGCGGCGAGCAGGACGTCACGGGTGACCTGCGCGCCGGGGGAGTCGAGGTTGCCGGGCCGGCCGACGGCGACGCGCAGGTCCTGCTCGTGCACCCACACGTCGAAGGCGTGGCCCCGCATGGCCTCCTCGAGGGTGAGCTCGGTGCCCAGCGGCCCGCGCACCTTCGTACCGGGGTCGCGCGACTCGTTGCGCAGCTGCCGGTTGCGGCGAATGATCGTGTACTCCAGCTCGGAGGTCATCTCGGGCGCCGTGTGGTGCCGGCGGACGTCGACCTGCATCTCCATGTAGCGCTGGTGGTCGTTCGTGACGTGGAACAGGTCGCGCGGCAGCGTGTGGATGGGGCGCGGGTCGCCGAGCATCTCGCAGTCGAGGCCGATGACATGCGAGACGACGTCACGCACGGACCAGCCCGGGCACGGGGTCCGCCGGTTCCACTCGGCCTCCACAAGCGGCTGTACCAGCTCGGATATCGCTTCGATGGAGTGGGTCCAGGCGTCGGCGTAGGGCTGGAGGGTGGGATGCAGACTCACGGAACGGGACCCCTCGGCGGTCGGGACACGGGCAGGTTGTGGCGGCATTGCCAGTGGGAGATGGCTGCGGTCGGCGGGCCTCTTGAGACGCTAAGTTACGCTGCTGTGAGGCACCCCGGCAGTGCTTTCGTGTGACGATCGTAGGCCCGTGTGGACGGCTCGAATGCCAGGACGGTGGTAGTGTGCGCGCCTCTCTGATCCAGATCACCGTAGACGAGGGCGAATCGGTCGATTCGCGCCGGCGCCGGGCCGCCTCGCTCGTACGGGAACAGGCCGGTGCGGACCTGGTCGTGCTGCCGGAGCTGTGGACCACCGGGGCGTTCGCCTACGAGGAGTTCGCCCGGGAGGCCGAGCCGCTCGAGGGGCCGACGCACGAGGCCATGGCGAAGGCCGCGAGCGACGCGGGCGTGTGGCTGCACGCGGGCTCGATTCCGGAGCGGGGTGAGATCGACGGCGTCCCGGCCGCGGGCGAGGGGCCGCTGTACAACACGTCGCTCGTCTTCTCTCCTTCCGGTGATCTGGTCGCCGCCTACCGCAAGATCCACCGCTTCGGCTTCGACAAGGGCGAGGCCGTGCTGATGGGCGCGGGCGACGAGCTGGTGACGGTCCGCATGCCGGGCGTGACGACGCTCGGTCTGGCGACCTGCTACGACCTCCGTTTCCCCGAACTCTTCCGTGGGCTCGTCGACGCCGGTGCCGAGACCTTTGTGATCCCGGCGGGCTGGCCGGAGCGCAGGCGCTCCCACTGGACGCTGCTGGCTCAGGCGCGGGCGGTGGAGAACCAGGCGTTCGTCCTCGCATGTGGAACGGCCGGGACACATGCGGGAGTTCCGCAGGCCGGTCACTCGATCGTGGTGGATCCATGGGGAACGGTCCTGGCGGAGGCCGGCCGCGGCGAAGAGGTCCTCACCGTGGAGCTCGACCACGGCAAGGTGGCCCAGACCCGGGAGCAGTTCCCGGCCCTGAAGGACCGCGTGCTCGGCCTCACGACGCCGCGCCACCGCCGTTAGTCGTCTAGTCGTGGTCCTCCCGTTCCTTCTCCGCCAGGTGGATCACGCACACCGTCACCGCGATCAGCAATGCCGGATCCGCGTCGTCCCGGACGACGTCCACGCCGTACGTGTCCCGGACGTGCAGCCACCGCCGGGAGATGACCGCGAGCAGCTCACCGTCGTACTCGACGGCGAACTCGCGGTCGGCGATCTTGCCGCTGACATCGAGCTCCGTGCCGTCCACCAACGTCACCCGATAGTGGTTGCGCAGCAACGACAGCCGCTTCCGCCTGATCCGCGCGAGCGGCTCGCCGTCCCGCTCGATGAGCATCGTGTCCCGCAGGGCGAACATCTTCTGACGGATGTCGATCAGCACCCGCCCCTGGGTGTCCTTCAGCTCGAAGGTGTCCCGCAGCCGGATCGCCTTGCCGTCGACGAGGAACACCTTGTTGCCGTGGTCGTCCTCGATCCAGTAGTCGTCACCGAAGGAGAGGAGCCGGTCGCGTACGAGGAATCTCATGACATCACCGGTTCCCCGCCGGCCGGCCCGAAACGCCGCCGGTAGGCCGAGGGGCTCAGCGCGGTACGACGTTCGCGCCGGGGTGTTTGTCAGTGGCGGGTGGCACTCTTGATCCATGACCGATTCCTCCCCGGCCCCGACTCGCCGCCGCGCCCGTGTCCGTGCCCCCGAGCTGATCGGCAAGGGCGGCTGGCTGAACACGGGCGGGAAGCAGTACGGCCTCGCCGACCTGCGCGGACGCATCGTCATCCTCGATTTCTGGACGTTCTGCTGTGTGAACTGCCTGCATGTCCTGGACGAGCTGCGCGAGCTCGAGGACAAGCACCGGGACACGGTCGTGGTCATCGGGGTGCACTCGCCGAAGTTCGTGCACGAGGCGGAGCATCAGGCGGTGATCGACGCCGTCGAGCGGTACGGCGTCGAGCATCCCGTCCTCGACGACCCCGAGCTCGCGACCTGGAAGCAGTACGCGGTGCGGGCCTGGCCGACGCTCGTGGTGATCGACCCCGAGGGGTACGTCGTCGCGCAGCATGCCGGTGAGGGGCATGTGCACGCCATCGAGCGGCTGGTGACCGAGCTGGAGGCGGAGCACGCCGCGAAGGGCACGCTGCGGCGCGGGGACGGGCCGTACGTGGCGCCGGAGCCGGAGCCGACGGTGTTGCGGTTCCCTGGGAAGGCGGTGCTGCTGCCGAGCGGGAACTTCCTGGTCAGCGACACGACGCGGCATCAGCTCGTGGAGCTGGAGGCCGATGGTGAGTCCGTCGTACGGCGCATCGGGTCCGGTGTCCGCGGCCTCTCCGACGGCACGGCGGACACGGCCGCCTTCAACGAGCCGCAGGGTCTCGCCCTCCTCGACGACGGCTCGGTCGTTGTCGCCGACACCGTGAACCACGCCCTCCGGCGGCTGGACCTCACATCCGGTGAGGTCACGACCTTCGCGGGCACCGGCAGGCAGTGGATGCAGGGCGACGCCACGTCCGGCCCCGGCCGCGAGGTGAACCTCTCCTCCCCCTGGGACGTCGCCTGGTGGCAGGGCAAGGTCTGGATCGCCATGGCCGGCGTCCACCAGCTGTGGACGTACGATCCCGCCGACGGCACCGTCTCCGTCGCCGCCGGCACCACCAACGAGGGCCTGGTCGACGGCCCCCTCGCAGAGGCCTGGTTCGCGCAGCCGTCCGGCCTCGCGGCCACGCCCGACCGGCTGTGGCTGGCCGACTCCGAGACGTCGGCGCTCCGCTGGGTCGACCCCGACGGCACCGTCCACACCGCCGTCGGCACCGGCCTGTTCGACTTCGGTCACCGCGACGGCGCCGCCGAACAGGCCCTGTTCCAGCACCCGTTGGGCGTGACCGCGCTCCCCGACGGATCCGTCGCTGTCAGCGACACCTACAACCACGCCCTGCGCCGCTACGACCCCACCACCGGCGAAGTGACGACGCTGGCCACGGATCTGCGCGAGCCGAGTGACGCGGTCCTGGTCGGCGACGACATCGTGGTCGTCGAGTCGGCCCGGCACCGGCTGACCCGCCTGCGCCTCCCCGAGGAGGCGGTCCGCGTCGAGGCGGTCGCGCACCGCACCCAGCGCGCGGCCACCGATGTCGCTCCTGGGCGTCTGAGGCTGGACGTGATCTTCCAGGCCCCGGCAGGCCAGAAGCTCGACACCCGGTACGGCCCCTCGACCCGCCTGCTGGTCTCGTCCACACCTCCCGAGCTGCTGGTGGACGGTGAGGGTGCGGGGACCGATCTCTCCCGTGCCCTGGAGCTCAACCCCGCGGTCCCGGAGGGCGTCCTGCACGTCTCCGCGATGGCGGCGTCCTGCGACGACGACCCTTCCAACGAGTACCCCGCCTGCCACGTCCACCAGCAGGACTGGGGCGTCCCGGTCCGTCTCACCGAGTCGGGAACGGACCGCCTGCCGCTGGTCCTGGCCGGCTTGGACGCCTGACCCTGCGGGGGCTCACACGCCGTACCCGTCGCTGTACCCGTCCCGCCGATGGTGGTGCCGCTCCTCCACGACCGGTGTCGCGGGTGGCACCACCACTCGCCTGCGCCGGGCGATGCTGCTGAAGGTCGTCACGCCGATCAGGCCCACGATCATCAGGATCACGCCGACCAGGTCGAGGTTGACCCCCTCCATGTCCCAGTCGGTAGCGAATGTGAGGATGGCTCCCACGGCGATGAGGATGATGCACCCGCCGAGGCTCATGAGTTGTCGCCTCCCTGTCCGGTCCGGTCGTTCCGGTCGGGGGCGGGTACCCGGCCCGACGGGCGTTACCCCTCCAGGAAGGCCACCAGCGCGTTGGCAAGGAGGAACGGATCTTCCACCCCGCACAACTCCCGCGCGCTGTGCATCGACAGGATCGCCACCCCGATGTCCACCGTCCTGATGCCATGCCGCGCCGCCGTGATCGGGCCGATCGTCGTGCCGCAGGGCATGGAGTTGTTGGAGACGAAGGACTGGAACGGGACGTTCGCCTTCTCGCAGGCCGCTGCCCAGATCGCACGGCCCGAACCGTCGGTCGCGTAGCGGTTGTTGACGTTGACCTTCAGGATCGGCCCGCCGTTGACGCGCGGGTGGTGCGTCGGGTCGTGGCGCTCCGCGTAGTTGGGGTGGACCGCGTGGCCCGTGTCGGAGGACAGGCAGACCGTTCCCGCAAACGCCCTCGCCCGGTCCTCGTACGACCCTCCTCGCGCGAACACCGAACGCTCCAGCACGCCGCCGAGCAGCGGTCCGTCCGCGCCGGTGTCCGACTGGGAGCCGTTCTCCTCGTGGTCGAAGGCGGCGAGGACCGGGATGTACGGCAGTCCCTCACCGCCCGTGGCCACCGCGGTCAGTGCCGCGACGCCCGCGTGCACCGACAGCAGGTTGTCCATGCGCGGGCCCGCCACCAGCTCCTTGTCCCGGCCCAGGTACGCCGGCGGCTCCACGGAGTGCACCATCAGGTCCCAGCCGGTGACCTCGCCCGCCGGGATCCCGGACTCGGACTCCAGGAAGGCGATGAGGTCGCCGTCGCGGACGTCGTTGCCGAGGCCCCAGATCGGCTGGAGGTGGCGCTGCTTGTCGAGCTTGAGGCCCTCCGACGACACCGAGCGGTCCAGGTGGATCGCGAGCTGGGGGACGCGCAGCAGCGGGCGGTCGACGTTCACTAGGCGGGTCGTGCCGTCGCGCAGGGCGAGGCGGCCGGCCAGGCCCAGGTCGCGGTCCAGCCAGGAGTTCAGGAGCGGGCCGCCGTAGATCTCGACCGCCACCTGCCGCCAGCCGTGCGCCCCCGTGTCGGGCAGCGGCTTGACCCGCAGGTTGGGCGAGTCGGTGTGCGCGCCGACGATGCGGAACGGCGTGTGCGGGGCCGCGCCCTCGGGGACGTACCACGCCACGATCGCGCCACCGCGCAGCACGAACCTGCCGCCGCTCCCCGCGGCGGAAGCCGCTGATGTCACCGCGTCCCAGGCGTCCGTCTCCGCGACCTGCCGGAAGCCGGCCTTCTCCAGCCGCTCGGCGGCGTTCGCCACGGCGTGGTACGGCGAGGGGCTCGCCGCCAGGAAGGACATCAGGTCGTCGGTGTGACCGCGATCGAAGCGGAAAGGTTCGCTCATGGGTTCACCTTAACGACGTACGAGGGCCCGCTCCCGGCAAAGGGGAGCGGGCCCTCGTGAGGAAGGTGTGGACGGGGACTAGAAGGCGGCCTCGTCCAGCTCCATCAGGTCCAGCTCGACGTTCTCCGACAGCTTGCGGGCCAGCGTCACGCCGGGCAGCACGGTGGCCGCGAAGAACTTCGCCGCCGCGATCTTGCCGGTGTAGAACGCCTTGTCCTTGGCGGAGGCCGACTGAAGCTTCTCGGCGGCGATCGCGGCGCCCTTCAGCAGCAGGTAGCCGACGATCACGTCACCGGAGGCCATCAGCAGGCGGGTGGTGTTCAGGCCCACCTTGTAGATGTTCTTGACGTCCTGCTCGGTGGCGGCGAGGTCGGTCAGCATCAGGCCGACGATCGCCTCCAGCTCGACGGCCGCCTTGGCCAGCTGCTCGCGGGCGCCGGACAGCTCCTCGCCGCCGGTGCCGAGGGCGAGGAACTTCTTGATGTCCTCGGCGAGGGAGTTCAGCGCGGCGCCCTGGTTGCGGACGATCTTCCGGAAGAAGAAGTCCTGACCCTGGATGGCCGTGGTGCCCTCGTACAGGGTGTCGATCTTGGAGTCGCGGATGTACTGCTCGATCGGGTACTCCTGCAGGAAGCCGGAGCCGCCGAAGGTCTGCAGCGACTGGGCGAGCTGCTCGTAGCCCTTCTCGGAGCCGTAGCCCTTGACGATCGGCAGGAGGAGGTCGTTGAGCGCGTGCTCCGTCGACGCGTCCTCGCCCGCCGCCTCCTTGACCGCGATCGCGTCCTGGACGGAGGCCGTGTAGAGGACGAGGGCGCGCATGCCCTCGGCGTACGCCTTCTGCGTCATCAGCGAGCGGCGCACGTCGGGGTGGTGCGTGATGGTGACCTTGGGCGCGGTCTTGTCCATGAAGTTCGCCAGGTCGGGGCCCTGGACCCGCTCCTTGGCGTACTCGAGGGCGTTGAGGTAGCCCGTCGACAGGGTGGAGATCGCCTTCGTGCCGACCATCATGCGGGCGAACTCGATGATGCGGAACATCTGGCGGATGCCGTCGTGCTTGTCGCCGATCAGCCAGCCCTTGGCGGGGTGCTGGTCGCCGAACGTCATCTCGCAGGTGTTGGAGGCCTTCAGGCCCATCTTGTGCTCGACGTTGGTGGCGTAGACGCCGTTGCGCTCGCCCAGCTCGCCGGTCTCGAAGTCGAAGAGGTACTTCGGGACGAGGAAGAGGGACAGGCCCTTGGTGCCCGGACCGGCACCTTCCGGCCGCGCGAGCACGTAGTGGAGGATGTTCTCCGACATGTCGTGCTCACCGGACGTGATGAAGCGCTTCACGCCCTCGATGTGCCAGGAGCCGTCCTCCTGCTGGACCGCCTTGGTGCGCCCGGCGCCCACGTCGGAACCCGCGTCGGGCTCGGTGAGGACCATCGTCGAGCCCCACTGCTTCTCGACGGCGATCTGCGCGATCTGCTTCTGGACCTCGTTGCCCTCGTCGAAGAGGATCCCGGCGAAGGCCGGGCCCGAGGAGTACATCCACACGGCCGGGTTGGCGCCCAGGATCAGCTCCGCGTACGACCAGATCAGCGACGGGGGAGCCGTCGTACCGCCGATGGCCTCGGGCAGGCCGAGGCGCCAGTACTCGGAGTCCATGAAGGCCTGGTAGCTCTTCTTGAACGTCTCCGGGACCGGAGCGGTGTTGGTCTCCGGGTCGAAGACCGGCGGGTTGCGGTCGGCGTCCGCAAAGGACTCGGCCAGCTCGTTCTCCGCGAGCCGGGTGAGCTCGTCGAGGATGCTCTTGGCGGTGTCGACGTCCATCTCCTCGAACGGGCCGGTGCCGTACAGCTTGTCGCGCCCGAGTACTTCGAAGAGGTTGAACTCGATGTCGCGGAGATTCGACTTGTAGTGCCCCATGGCGACGGCTCCGTAGAGAGATCGGCGAGGCACTGGATCCTCGCGCTAGTTCACGTACCAACAAGTAGCTACGATGATGCTACCCGCCAGTAATAAGACGCAACCCCGATCTCTCATCTGTGACGGGTCACACCGGCACCGTGAGCGTCGCCGTGTAGCCCTTCTCGACACTGCCCGTCACCGCAGCCAGCTGCTGGTCGTGGCCGTCGCTGAAGATGTTGTCCGTCTCCAGCGAGAGTTGGCCGAGGTTCTGCACGCTCTGGCTGTAGCCGTCCGTGGCGTACACCGTGTCGCAGACGTCCTTCGGCAGCGCGAGCTGGGAGGTGTTCGTGATCGAGATGGCGGCGGTGGCGTCGTCCAGGCTTCCGTAGACCTCGAAGTGGATGTGCGGCCAGCGTCCGGTGTAGCAGGCCGGGAAGATGCTCCTGAAGGTGACCCGGCCCTTGTCGTCGGTCTCCTGGACGCCGCGCAGATAGTTCTCGTCGGTGACGCCCTCGGAGTACAGGGAGTAGTTGCCGTCCCGGTCGCAGTGCCAGAGGTAGACGGCGGCGCCCTGCTTCGGGGTACCGCAGCCGGAGGCGGCGTCGACGACGGTGAGCGTGATGGCCAGGGGCACGCCCTCGGCGGTGCCGCCGGCCGAGTCGCCGAAGCTGGAGGTGATGTCGCTGCGGACGACGCCGCTCTCCTTGAGGACGTTCACGCCGTTGGAACCGTCGCCGGGGTAGGGGCCGGCGGTCTCGTCCGGGATCGTGGCGCACTCGGTGGACGAGGAGGACGACGCGGACGACGAGGTGGCCGGGCTCGCCGAGTTGCCGGCGGAGGTGTCGTCCTCGGCCGAGCAGCCCAGGAGCGGCACCAGGCTCGCACCCGCCATCAGCCGGATCATCCGGCGGCGGGCGAGGACGGGAAGGTCGTAGGAGAGGCCCCTGTCGTGCTCGTGGGTCTCGTGGCTTTCGTCACGGTGGCGTTTGCTCATGGGGACAGACGCTAGGAGCGGGCGCTGTGGGAAACCAGGACGCTGTCTGTGAACTCCCCATGACTCGGTCGGGCAGGTCCCGCTCTCGGTACGCTTGCGCCCATGTACGGCTACGACCAGAACGCCGGTGCCCAGCAGGGCTACGTCCCCCCGCAGCAGATGCCCGGCGGGTACGGACAGCAGCAGCCGCCGCTGTACCCCGAGCCGTCCCCGCCCTCGCTCGCGGACGCGGTGCGTGCCTTCACCACCGGGCAGATGTCCGCGGAGGACTTCCAGCAGGTCTTCGCGACGTCGAAGGTCTACTGCCCGCGCGGTGACAACCCCGGCTTCCTCGCCCTGCACAACACCCAGCAGCCGGTGATCCCGATGTTCAGCTCGCTGAAGGAGCTGCGCCGGTACGCGGGCAAGGAGTCCAAGTACTTCGTGATCACCGGCGCAGAGGTGATCGACCTGCTGCCGACCGGCTACGGCTTCGTCCTCGACATGGAGGGCGAGCACCGGATGGTCTTCGACGCGAAAGCGGTCGAGGAGATGGTCGATTTCGCGATGCGGCGGATGTACGGCTGAGCGGCCTTGGCGAAGTCCGGTGCGGTACCGCGCGCCGTGAGGGACGTGGGGCTGTATCGATATGCGGCTCCGCCGCGATGGGGGTCCCCCGCTCATGGGGGCCCCCGCGCGGGCGAAGCCGAGCGTGGGGGAGAAGCCGAGAGCGGAGGAGCGACCAGCCCCCCACTCTTCAGCAACTGACGCAACCGACGCCACTGACGACGCACCGTGCAGCAGCGCAGGCCCGGAGGGAATGTCCTCCGGGCCTTCGGCGTTCCGGGTGGCAGGAAGTTCAACGTTCAACTAGACTCGAAGCACAAGGAGGTACCGACATGCCTGCAGTGACCGTCGAGAACCCGCTGACGCTGCCCCGCGTGACCGCACCGGCCGACGCCGTGGCACGCCCCGTGCTCACCGTCACGACCGCGCCGAGCGGTTTCGAAGGTGAGGGCTTCCCGGTGCGCCGGGCGTTCGCCGGGATCAACTACCGCCACCTGGACCCGTTCATCATGATGGACCAGATGGGAGAGGTGGAGTACGCGCCGGGTGAGCCCAAGGGCACCCCCTGGCACCCGCACCGCGGCTTCGAGACCGTCACCTACATCATCGACGGGGTCTTCGACCACCAGGACTCCCATGGCGGTGGCGGCACCATCACCAACGGCGACACCCAGTGGATGACCGCGGGCTCGGGGCTCCTCCACATCGAGGCCCCGCCGGAGCAGCTGGTCATGTCCGGCGGTCTCTTCCACGGTCTGCAGCTGTGGGTGAACCTCCCGGCCAAGGACAAGATGATGCCGCCCAAGTACCAGGACATCCGCGGCGGCAACGTTCAGCTGCTCACCTCCCCCGACGGCGGCGCGCTGCTCCGGGTCATCGCCGGTGAGCTGGACGGCCACCAGGGCCCCGGTGCCACACACACGCCGATCACGATGATCCACGCGACGCTGGCACCGGGCGCGGAGATCACCCTGCCGTGGCGCGAGGACTTCAACGGCCTGGCGTACGTGATGGCGGGCAAGGGCGCGGTAGGTGCGGAGCGCCGCCCGATCCACCTGGGCCAGACGGCGGTCTTCGGCGCCGGCTCCTCGCTGACCGTCCGCGCGGACGAGCAGCAGGATTCGAATACGCCGGACCTCGAGATCGTCCTCCTCGGCGGACAGCCGATCCGCGAGCCGATGGCGCACTACGGGCCGTTCGTGATGAACACCCGCGACGAGCTCCAGCAGGCCTTCGAGGACTTCCAGAAGGGCCGCCTGGGGACCATCCCCGCCGTGCACGGCATGACGGAGGGCGGGCCGAAGGGCTGAGCCTCGGCCGGTTACTGACGTCGTGTCACCCGGGCGGGCTGTTCGCGCAGGACAGCTCGCCCGGGGCGTGATCATCTGGATGGGTGCAGCTGCTTCCCGACTCCGTGCGACGGCTTGCCGCCTGGTGTGCCGTCATTCTGCTTGTTGCCGGGGTGGTGTACGTCGGGATCCTGCTGTGCACCCATCTGCGGGCGGCCGTGGTGCCGGTGCTGCTGGCGCTGCTCGGCACCGCGCTGCTCGGGCCCTTCCACCGGCGGCTCGTCAAGGCCCGGGTCAACCGGTCCGTCGCCGCCGGGCTCACCTGCGTCGCCGTCGTGGCGGTGGTCGGCGGGGCCGTGTACATCGTCGTCGCGGCACTGATCGACAGCGGGGACCAGATCATCGCCTCGCTCAGGGACGCGGCGCGGGGGCTCGCCGAGCACTTCGGGGCGGCCGGGACCTCGCTGGACGACCTGGCGTCCAACGCGCGGGAACTGCTGGGCAGGTTCGGCGGGACGGCCGCCTCCGGAGTCATCAGCGGGGTCAGCGTCGTCGGCGAGACCATCGCCATTGCCGTACTGGCGCTGCTGCTCGTCTTCTTCTTCCTGCGGGACTCCGACCGGGCCACCGGCACCCTGCGCGCGCTCGCCCCGCACGGAACCGCCGACACCTTGGAGGCCATGGCGCGGCGGGCCTACCGGGCCGTCGAGGGGTTCATGCGCGGGACCACCTTCATCGCCTTCATCGACGCCGTGTGCATCACCGTCGGCCTGCTGATCCTGGACGTGCCGGGCGCCGTGGGACTGGGGGCGCTGGTCTTCGTCGGCGCCTACATCCCCTACCTCGGCGCCTTCATCTCCGGGGCGGTCGCCGTGCTGGTCGCGCTCGCCGACCGGGGCTTCGTCATCGCGCTGTGGGCGCTCGGGGTGGTGCTCGCCGTGCAGGTGCTGGAGGGGCATGTGCTCCAGCCGATGATCCAGAGCCGGACGGTACGTATGCATCCGGCGGCGGTCATGCTGGCCATCACCGCGGGCGCGTCCGTCGCCGGAATCCTCGGGATGCTGCTGGCGGTACCGCTCACTGCCGCCGCCTTCGGGGTCCTGCACGAACTACGGGCGCGGTACGAAACGCCGCCCGAACCGGAGCAGTCGGAGGCCTAGCGTGCACGATCACACGGGCGGCGCAGCGGCCGCCGTCGTCGAGGCCGCGTTCCGGTACTACCGGGCGCAGGACCGCGAGGCGGCAGTTCTGCTCTACGCCGACGACTTCACCTTCACCAGTCCGCAGGACGACCACATCGACAAGGACGCGTTCTTCGAGCGGTGCTTTCCCACCGCCGACCGGCTCAGGGAACAGCGGTTGCTGAAGGTGACACCCGCGGATCCGGAGCTCGTGTTCGCGTACTACGAGTACGAGCTCCCCACAGGCGAGAGGTACCGCAACGTGGAGGCGATCACCGTACGCGACGGGCTCATCCGGGACGTGCGGGTCTTCTTCGGCGGCCGGGAGTGACTCAGGCGGGGTGTCCGTCGGACTCGTACACCTCGAACCAGGTGCTCTTGCCCTCGCCCCGCGGGTCCACTCCCCATGCGTCCGCCAGCATCTCGATCAGCATCAGCCCCCGCCCGGAGGACGCCAGCTCCCCGGGCCGGCGCTTGTGCGGCAGGTCGTCGCTCGCGTCGGTGACCTCCACCCGCATCCGCCGCCCGGCCGGCTCCCCGGTGACCTCGGCGACCAGGAGCGCGTCGGCGTCGGTGTGCACGAGGACGTTGGTGAGCATCTCGGACAGCAGCAGCACCGCGGTGTCCAC
>NZ_JBQQCE010000230.1:0-14745 GCF_052245645.1 Streptomyces sp. KR55
ACCGCCGTCTCCGGAACGTCGCCGCCGACGCGCACAACCGCACCCCGGGTCCCGAACCCGGCGAAGACGACCGCCCCTTCCCGGCCACGCAAACGCCCCGCCCTCCGCGTACCGCGCAGCGTGCGCCGAGCCGCCGGGCCGGTCGGGCTGCTGGCGGTGTGGTTCCTGGCGAGCACCACCGGCGTGCTCCCCGAGTCCGTCCTCGCCTCCCCCGTCGACGTCGTCCAGCGGGCCGTCGACCTGACCGGGACCGGTGAACTGCCGCAGGCCATCGCCGCGTCCGGCCGCCGCGCCGCAATCGGCTTCCTCATCGGTGCGACCGTCGCCCTCGCGCTGTCGCTCGCCGCGGGACTGTTCCGGCTGGGTGAGGACGTCATCGACGCGTCGATGGGCATGTTCCGGGCCATCCCCTGGGTGGGGCTGATCCCGCTGTTCATCGTCTGGTTCGGCATCGACGAGACCCCGAAGATCGCGCTGGTCGCGCTCGGAGTCACCTACCCGCTGTACTTCAACATCTACGGCGGCATCCGCTCCGCCGACGCCCAGCTCATCGAAGCGGGCCGGATGGCGGGCCTCGGCCGCATCGGCCTGATCCGGTACGTGATCCTGCCGTCCGCGCTGCCCGGAGCGCTGGTGGGGCTGCGGTACGCGCTGTCCACCGCCTGGCTGGCCCTGGTCTTCGCCGAGCAGGTCAACGCGGACGCCGGCATCGGCTACCTGATGAGCAACGCCCAGCAGTACTTCCAGACCGACGTGATCGTCCTGTGCCTCGCCGTCTACGCCGTACTGGGGCTGCTGTGCGACTTCGCCGTGCGACTGCTGTCGCGGCGGCTGCTGGCCTGGCGGGCCTCGTTCGACGGCGAAGGGGCGTGACAGAGATGACCACGAACGTGGAGGTCCGCGGGCTGACCCGCGCCTTCGACGACAAGACCGTCATCGACGGGCTCGATCTCACCATCCACCAGGGCGAGTTCGTCGCCCTGCTCGGCCACAGCGGCTGCGGCAAGTCGACGCTGCTGAAGATCCTCGCCGGGCTCGACAGTGAGACCGAGGGCGAGGTCACCGTGCCGGAACGCCGCTCGGTGGCCTTCCAGTCGCCGCGGCTGATGCCCTGGCTGCGCGTGTGGCGCAACGTGGTGCTCGGCCTGCCCGGCTCGCCCGACCGGACGCTTGCCGAGCGCTACCTGGCCGAGGTCGGCATCGAGGAGTACGCGGGCAACTGGCCCAAGACCCTCTCCGGCGGCCAGGCCCAGCGCGTCTCGCTGGCCCGCGCACTGGTCCGCGAACCCGAACTGCTCCTGCTGGACGAGCCGTTCGGCGCGCTGGACGCCCTCACCCGAGGCAGGGCACAGCGGCTGGTCTCCGATCTGTGGCAGCGGCACGGCTGCTCGGTGCTGCTGGTCACCCACGACGTGGAGGAGGCGCTGCTGTTGGCCGACCGGGTCCTGGTGATGGACGGCGGGCGGATCGCATACGAGGCCGAAGTCGGCCTGCGGCGCCCGCGCGACCTCGGCTCCCCCGACTTCGTACGACTCCGTGGCGAACTGCTGCGGCGCCTGGGCGTCCAGGACGCCTCGGCGCATCCCCTGGAAGAGGCACCCGCATGAACCCCGTCAACCGCGTCACCCGCATCAGCCGTCCGCTGAGCTCCGCTCTCGTCCTCGCCGCGCTCCTCGCCACCGCCGCCTGCGGCGGGAACAGCGAGGCCGCGTCCGGTGGCTCTTCGTCGCGCGTCACCCTCACCATCGGCGACCAGGCCAAGAACCTGCAGACCCTGTTCAACACCTCCGGCGCCCTCAAGGGGACGTCGTACAACGTGAAGTGGGCCGAGTTCGAGGGCGCCGCGCCGCTCTTCCAGGCCGTGCAGGCGGGCGCCGCGGACACCTCGTACGCCGCCGACCTCCCCACACTCCAGGCGCTGGCCGGCGGTGTGCCGGTCAAGGCGGTGGGCGCGCTGCACAACGACGGCACGCACACCGGGATCGTGGTCCGGGACGACTCGTCGGTGAGGAGTGTCAAGGACCTCAAGGGCAAGAAGGTCGTGGTCTCCTCGGCCAAGGGTTCCATCGCCGAGTACCTGCTGGCGCACGTGCTGCAGCAGGCGGGGCTGAGCTACGACGACGTCAAGGTGCAGTACCTGCTGCCTACGGACGCTCAGGCCGCGTTCACCTCGGGCAAGGTCGAGGCCTGGGCCACCTTCGGAGTCTACAAGGCCGTCGCCGAGCAGCAGGGCGGCCGGCTCCTCGTCAACGGTGCCGACGGACGCGTGAGCGGCTACGGCTTCATCGGCGCCTCCGAGAAGGCACTGGCCGACAAGGGCAAGAAGGCCGCGATCGCGGACTACCTGCGCCGCCTGGACACGGCACTGGCGTGGTCGCAGAAGCACCCGGACGACTACGCCAAGGCGATCCAGCAGAACAACGGCGCTTCCGCAGAGGTCGCGAAGAAGCTGGTCAGCCAGGCCAACGGCGACCTGCTGCCGGTGGGTCCACAGGTGATCGACGCCGTGCAGAAGGTCGGCGACACCATGCACGGCATCGGCGTCCTCACCCCGAACCCGACCGTCGCCGACCACGTCGACACCAGCCTCATCAAGGAGTGAGCCCCGCCATGCCCGTCGAGTTCATCAGCGCCGTCCACCCGAACCTCGCCACCGAGGGCGACCCCACCGCGGGCACGGGCATCGACGTCGACTACGCCCGCCGCTACGCCCGCGCCCTGGACGACGGCGGCTTCGACTACACCCTCGTCACCTACCACTCGGCCTCCCCCGACGCGCTCCAACTGGCGCAGTTCGTGGCCCACCACACCGAACGCATCAAGCCCGTCCTCGCCCACCGCCCCGGCGTGATCTTCCCGACCCACGCGGCCCGCGCCCTGGCCACGCTGGACCGGATCAGCAAGGGGCGCCTGGTGGTGCACATCATCTCCGGCGGCAGCGACGAGGAGCAACGCCGCGAGGGCGACTACCTGAGTAAGAGCGAGCGGTACGCGCGTTCCGACGAGTACATCCGGATCCTGCGCGACGTGTGGGCGGCCGACGGGCCGGTCTCCCACGAGGGCCCGCACTACCGCTTCGAGGGCTTCCGCTCCGACGTCACCCCGTACCACGGCACCATTCCCATCTCGGTGGGCGGATCCTCCGAGGACGCCTACCGGGTCGGCGGGCAGCAGGGCGACATCTTCGGGCTGTGGGGCGAACCGCTGAAGGAGACCGCCGAGCAGATAGCCGCGGTCCACAAGTACGCCGACGCCGTCGGCCGGCCCCGCCCCCGTATCTGGGTCTCCTTCCGCCCGATCATCGCCCCCACCGACGAACTGGCCTGGGAAAAGGCCCACCGCATCCTCGGCGCCATCAGGACCAACCACGCCGAGCGCGCCAAGCAGCGCCACTACCCGGCGCTCGGCCAGGGCACCCCCGCCAACGTCGGCTCCCAGCGGCTGCTCGCCGTCGCCGAGCGCGGCGAGGTGCACGACCGCTGCCTGTGGACCGCCCCCGCCGCGGCCACCAACGCCGCCGGCGCCTCCACCGCGCTCGTCGGCTCCCCGTAGACGTTCGCCAAGGCGCTGCTCGACTACGTCGACATCGGCTGCGAGCTGCTGTCCATCCGCGGTTACGACCCGCTCAACGACGCGATCGACTACGCCCGTCACGTCCTTCCGCTGGTGCGCCAGGAGCTGGCGCACCGCGCCGCCTCGGGAGCGGCCGCGTGAGGCGGGCGGGGCGCGCGCTCGCCCTCGCCGGGCTCCTCGTCGTGGCAGTCAGCGCATGCGGCGGCCCCGCGGGCGCCGAGGACGGCAATGACACCGTCACGCTGCACGTGGGCGCGACGGGCTGGAAGCGCGAGGAGGCCCTGCTGAAGTTCGCCCACCTCGACGACACGCCGTACCAGGTGCGATGGAGTCTCTTCCAGGGCGGCGACAAACAGTTGGAGGCGGTACGAGCCGGGGCGCTCGACGTGGCGAGCTCCAGCGAGATCCCGCCGGTCTTCGCCGCCGCCGACGGCAAGCCCAACTTCAAGGTCGTCGCCGTGCAGCGCGGCAACACCCTCAACCAGGAGGTTGTGGCCCCCAAGGGCTCCGAGGCCACCTCGATCGCGCAGCTGAAGGGCAAGAAGGTCGGCTACGTCAAGAACACCACCGCCCACTACTTCCTCTACGAACTGCTCAAGCAGGCCGGACTCGGCTGGGACGACATCACCGCCGCCCCGCTGGAGCCCGACAAGGCACTCGCCGCGCTGAACGGCGGCTCGATCGACGCCTTCGCCGGATACGGCAACGCGATCATCGCCGCCCACCAGCAGGGCGCCCGCACCATCGGCTCCGGCAAGGACATCCTCTCCGGCAACTTCCTGTGGACCGCCTCCACCGACACGCTCGGCAGCGCGGCCGAACGCGAGGCACTGGCGGATCTGCTCGCCCGTATCGACCAGGCGTACGCGTACGTCCGCGACGGGCACGAGAAGGAGTACGCGAAGGTCGTCGCCGCCGCCACGCACCAGCCGGTGGAGGAGGCGCTGGAGGAGTTGGAGGAGGGCGAGGCACAGCGGAAGACCGAGATGCAGGTGGTGACCGCGCAGGCCACCGCGTCCCAGCAGGAGGTCGCCGACGCCTTCCGGGACCTCGGTGCGCTAAAGCAGCCGCTTGAGGTCTCCGCCTTCTGGACCGACCGTCTCAACTCCCCGCTGCAAAAGGCCCTTTCCTCATGACGACCGCTCTTCGGCTGCCCGTGCCCGATCTCGCCGCCCTCGCCTCGGTGACGGACCGGCTCGCCGCCACGGCTGCCGCGTACGACCGCACGGGTGCCTTCCCCGCCGACGGGATCCGGGCCGCGCACGAGGCGGGGCTGCTCACCGCCACCGTCGCCGAGCGCTACGGCGGGCCGGGCCTCGGGGTCGCCGCCACCGCCCGCATCCTGCACGCCCTGGGCGAAGGCGACCCCTCGGTGGCCCTCATCGCGGCAATGAACCTGACCATCCACCACCGCCAGGCCGTACGACCGCACTGGCCCGAGGAGTTGTACGGGCAGGTCCTGGCCGCAGCCGCACAGCGGCCGGTACTGCTCAACCACGTGCGGGTGGAGCCCGAGCTCGGCTCCCCCGCGCGTGGCGGGCTGCCCGCGACAGTGGCCCGGCGCACGGCGACCGGCTGGTCCCTCACCGGCCGCAAGCGGTTCGCCACCGGCGTGGAGGGGCTCGACTGGCTGCTGGTGTGGGCCACCACGGACGAACCCACGCCACGGGTCGGCACGTTCGCCGTGCCCGGCACCGCCCCAGGCATCGAGATCACCCATCGCTGGGACCACCTGGGGCTGCGGGCCAGCGGCAGCCACGACATCGCGCTGCACGAGGTGGAGATCCCCGCCGGGAACGTGGTCGACATCGCCGCCCACGGTCCCGGCGCCGAGCAGGACAACCGCGCCGCCGCCGCTCTCCACCTCCCGCTCGCCGCCCTGTACCTGGGTGTGGCCCGCGCGGCCCAGCGGTACTTCCACCGCTTCGCCCGCGAACGGATCCCCGCCAACCTCGGCCACCCGGTCGCCGGTACGGAACGCTTCCGCCGGGCCGCCGGAGAGATCGCTGTGCGCCTGGACTCCGCCGAGCAGCTGGTGTTCGGCGGCGCGGAGCGGGTGGACGCGGCCGACGAGACCTACACCCCCGAACTGGCCCTGGGCGCCCGGATCCTGGCCGACCGGCACGCCGTCGAGGCGGTCGGGCTGGCGGTACGGCTACTGGGCAATCCGGGGCTGAGCCGCGACAACCCGCTGGAGCGCCACTTCCGCGACGTCCAATGCGCCCTGGTGCACGCACCGCAGGAGGACGTCGCGCTGCTCGCCGTCGGCGGCCGTGCACTGGAGGGCACCGGATGACCGTCACCGAACTCGGCGCGGCCGAGTCGCTGTTGGCCGCCCTGAGCCGCGACCTGCCGGGTGACGCGCTCACCACCGGCCCCGAGGCCACCGCCCCGTACGCCGCCGACCGTTCCGGCAGCCGCCCGGACGGCGAGCCCTTGGCCGTCGTGCACGCGGCGAACGCCGAGCACGTGCGGACGATACTGCGGCATGCGCACGCGCTGCGGGTGCCGGTGGTGCCGCGCGGGGCCGGGACCGGACTGTCCGGCGGCGCGAATGCCGGCGCGGGCGCGGTCGTGCTGGACCTGTCCCGGATGAACCAGATCCTCGACCTGGACCCGCACGAGCAGATCGCGGTTGTCGAACCGGGTGTCATCACCGCCGACCTGGACCGCGCGGCAGGCGAGTTCGGGCTGCGCTACGCGCCGGATCCGGCGAGCGCGGCGATCTCCACCGTGGGCGGCAACATCGCCACCAACGCGGGCGGGCTACGCTGCGCCAAGTACGGGGTGACCCGCGATGCGGTGCTGGGTCTCGACGTGGTGCTCGCGGACGGCACGCCGATACGGACCGGCCGGCGCACCGTCAAAGGGGTGACCGGCTACGACCTGACGGCCCTGTTCACCGGCTCGGAGGGCACCCTGGGCGTGATCACTGCCGCGACGCTGCGGCTGCGCCCGGTTCCGGAGTCGACGGCCACCGTCGCCGCGTACTTCGGCACCTTCGCCGAGGGCGCCGAGGCCATGTCGGCGCTGACCGCCGCCCGGCTGGAGCCTTCCATGGCGGAGCTGCTGGACGGGCCGGTGCTGGGCGCCGTGGACGACGCGCAGGGCACCGATCTTCGATCCCATGGTGGGGCATTGCTGCTTCTGCAGTGCGACGGACGTGCAGCGGCGGCCGAGGCGGAACTGGCGGCACGGATGCTGCGCGGGCGTGCGGCGTCGGTCGAGACCACCGCCGACCCGGCGGAGGCGGACCGGCTGCTCGCGGCCCGCAAGCTCGCGCTGCCCGCCCTGGAGCGGCTGGGCCGGGTGCTGATCGAGGACATCGCGGTGCCCAGGACCCGCCTGGCCGACGCCGTCCGGGAGATCTCCGCGGCCGCCGAGCGCCACGACGTTCGGATCTTCACCTTCGCGCACGCCGCCGACGGCAACCTCCACCCCATCCTCGTCCTGGACCCCGGCACTCCCGCCATCCCGGACGCGGCCTGGCGGGCGGCGTCTGACATCTTCACCGCCGCGCTGCGGCTGGGCGGCACCCTCACCGGGGAGCACGGCGTGGGCACCCTCAAGCGCCGGTGGCTGGCGGACGAACTCGGCCCGCAGCAGCACGCGTTGCAGCAGCGCATCAAGGCGGCCTTCGACCCGCACCACATCCTCAACCCGGGCAAGGCCCTGTGAAGGAGATCCCTCATGGCAACAGTTCTCTCCGTCTCCGGAAGCCCCTCCCCCACCTCCCGCACCGCCCGCCTCCTGCGCGACCTCGACACCCGGCTCACCGCGCAGGGACACGAGGTGATCCCCCTGGACGTCCGCACGCTCCCGCCCGAGGCCCTGCTGCACGCCGACTTCGGTCATCCGGCGATCGTCGAGGCCGGCGCGCTCTTCGCCCAGGCCGACGGAGTCGTCGTCGCAACCCCCGTCTACAAGGCCGCCTACTCGGGGCTGCTCAAGTCGCTGCTGGACCTGCTGCCGCAGTACGCGCTGAAGGACAAGACCGTCCTGCCACTGGCCACTGGGGGTACCACCGCCCACGTCCTGGCCATCGACTACGCCCTGCGCCCGGTCCTCGCCTCCATGGGCCCGGCCCACATCACGCCCGGCTGGTTCGTCCTGGACAAGCACATCGACGTACGGCAGGACGGCGGCATCATCGTGGAGCCGGGCACGAGGGAGGCGCTGGACCAGGTCGTCGACCAGTTCTCCGCCGCCCTCAGCGAACGTCGGCCGCTGAGGGCTGCGGCGTGAGCGACAAGCGGCGGCCGGCTTGCCTTTGACGCGCACGTCAAGGGTTAGCGTCTGCGCGCCGTCCACGACCGGCCGGCCCCGCCACGCCCGCCCCGACCAGGAGACTCCGCATGGCCAGTGCCCTGCCTTCTGCCACCCGCGAGATCCGGCTCGCCACCGTCCCGAAAGGGCTGCCCGGCCCTGAGCACTTCGCCGTCGTCACACAGCCGCTGACCGCTCCGGGCCCCGGACAGGTCGTCGTGCGGAACCAGTACTTCCTCGTCTTCCCAGGGCTGCGGACCCTCATCGGAGGGGAGGTCGAGGGCGTACCGCTGCCGCCGATCCACGCCGGTGACGCTCTCTTCGGTCCCGCTGTGGGCGAGGTCGTCGCCGCGGGCCCCGGCAGCCCGCTCCGGCCGGGAGACGCCGTCACGCACCTGTTCGGCTGGCGTGAGCACGCGCTGCTCGCGGCGGACCGGTGCACCCCGATCGGCGATGAGCTGCCCGACCCGGTGACACACCTGTCCTCGGGAGCGGCCACCTACGGCGCGCTCACCCGGCTCGCCGAGATCCGCCCCGGCGACACGGTGTTCGTCACCGGGGCGGCCGGCGCGGTGGGCACCCTGGCAGGTCCGGTCGCCAGGCTGCTGGGTGCCGGCAGAGTCATCGGCAGTACCCGCTCCCCGGCCAAGGCCGATCGGCTGCTCACCGAACTGGGCTATGACGCGGTGGTGGTGCCCCGCTCCCCGTCCGCCACGCTCGCCGGGCAACTGAGGGAAGCGGCGCCCGAGGGCATCGACGTCCTGGTGGACACCGTAGGCGGCGAACACCTCACCGTGGCACTCACGGCAGCGCGCCGCGGTGCCCGCTTCGCGCTGGTCGGCGCGCTGTCCGGACAACTGTCGACGGACAGGGGCGGCGGCAGCGCGCCGGCCGACATCGACTCCTACCGCGTCATCACCCAGGGGATCACGCTGCGCGGCTACAGCGGCACGGACCACCCCGAAGTGGCGGACGAGTGGATCACACGGTTCGGCCCCTGGCTGCGCTCCGGTGAGATCTCCTTTCCGCATGTGCGGATCCCGGGCATCGAACGAGCCCCTCAAGCGTTGCAGGAACTGTTCGAAGGGCGGCACTTCGGCACCGTCGTCGTGGAGCTGCCGCCCCAGTGACGGATCGCCGCCGCGCCTCGCGAGCCGGCGCGCGACACGGACCGAGGCGAGGGTCGGCATGCGGATCTCAGACGCGGCGGCGGCAGCCGGAACCACCCCGCGGGCCCTGCGGTTCTACGAAGAGCGCGGCCTGCTGCCCCCGCCGCCGCGCACGGCCACCGGCCAACGGCGGTACGGGCCCGACGAGATCGCCCGGGTCCGCGTCATCCGTGAGCTGCTCGGCCTCGGCCTCACCGTCGAGGACCTGCGCGGCATCGCCGACCGGATCCAGCTCTTGGTCGAGGATCCGGGGCGGCGCTGCGCGAACGCCGACGCGGCCTCCCTCGCCTCCGGCGTGGTCGAGCGGAGGCTGGCGGCCATCGACGCCGCGATCGACCGCCTGAGCCTGCTGCGCTCCCGGCTGGCGCAGCAGACAGGACGGGCGTAGGCCCTTCCCGTTCGGTGCCGGCGGACCCTGGCAGGTCTTCCCTCCCGTCTACCGAAAGCCCAGGTCAGCGACGTATCCGGCGATGCGCCAGGTGGCGCAACACTTCCGCAACACCACTATCCCTACCGGATAAGTATGGTCCCGAGCGGCCCTGGCCACGGCGACGACGGACCCGGACGCGGACGTCAGGGCCTATGCGGCCCGGGCACTGTGAGCGAACCGCTGCGACGGAGACGACAGCTCCGGAGCACGGGCAGCGAGGTGGGCCGTGCTGACAAGGGCCCTCACAAGCCAAGCGTAGGTTGACACCGAGCTTCCGCGATTATGCGCCGAGGTCGGGAGAGCTGGTGGTGTTCGATCCGGCATTCGCCCGTACCATCGGCATCGCATCAGGCGTCTTTCGGACGGCTGCGTCCGGCTCCGCCGCCCGCCAAGGGCAAGCCCAGGGATTTCTCAGTTGGACATCAGCCGGACCACTTCTCCCGGGGTGATGCGTCCCGCGTCACGGAGGGCGGCCTCGCGGGCGAACTTGGCGGCCGGCTCGGCGGCGAGAGCGACCGCCTCGGCGTCGTCGGCGATCACGTGGGTCATCGCCGGCTCCCGGCGTCCGCGAAGGGGATCTGAGCGACGGGCTGTGCGGCCGTCGCGCCGGGGAACGGATGGCTCCACAGCCCGCGCGCCTCCAGCCGTGGCAGGACGCCCTCGCCGAACCAGTACGCCTCCTCCAAGTGCGGGTAGCCGGAGAGCACGAACTCGTCGATGCCGAGGGCGTGGTACTCCTTGATGCGCTCGGCGACCTCGTCATGGCTGCCGACCAGGGCGGTGCCCGCGCCGCCGCGGACCAGGCCGATGCCGGCCCACAGGTTGGGGCGGATCTCCAGACGGTCGCGGCTGCCGCCGCCGTGCAGGGCGAGCATCCGCTGCTGGCCCTCGGACTCGCTGCGGGCGAGCCCAGCCTGGACCGACCGCACGGTTTCCGGGTCGAAGCCCTCCAGTAGACGGTTCGCCTCCGCCCAGGCCTGCTCGGGGGTGTCGCGGGTGATGACGTGCAGCCGGATCCCGAAGCGCAGGGTGCGGCCCTCCTTGGCCGCCAGCCCTCGGATCCAGGCGATCTTCTCGGCGACCGCGGCCGGCGGCTCGCCCCATGTGAGGTACACGTCGACGTGCTTCGCCGCGACCTCCCCGGCGATGGGCGAGGACCCGCCGAAGTACACCTCCGGCACCGGGTCGGGCACCCGGGCCAGCTTCGCCTCCTCGATCCGGAGGTGCTCACCCGCCAGGTCGACGGTCTTCCCCTGCCACAACCCCCGGACGATTTCCAGGAATTCGCCGGTTCGGCGGTAGCGGGCATCCTTGTCGAGGAAGTCGCCGTAAGCCTTCTGCTCGTGGCTCTCGCCGCCGGTAACCACGTTGAGCAGCAGCCGTCCGCCGGTCTGCCGCTGGAAGGTGGACGCCATCTGCGCGGCGAGCGTCGGCGAGACGAAGCCGGGCCGGAAGGCGACCAGGAACTTCAGCCGCTCGGTATTCTGGCTGACCATCGCCGTGGTCAGCCACGCGTCCTCGCACCAGGCGCCGGTGGGGGTGAGCGCGCCCACGAAGCCCAACTCCTCGGCGGCGCGGGCGATCTGGCTCAGATAGGCGACCGTCGGCGGCCGGTCACCGCCGGTCGTGGTGACCGGGGTGCCGTGGCCGCCGCCGACGGCATGGCGGCTGTCCCCGTTGGTGGGCAGGAACCAGTGGAAGGTGAGGGACACGTGGGCCTCCGATGGGGGATTGGTTCGTCAGAGCAGGCCGTGCCGGGGTGGCCGTGTACCGTTGAGCAGGTAACGGCCGATGTGCTGGACCTTCCAGCGGGCCGGATCGTGCAGCGTGTGGGTGCGGGCGTCACGCCAATGGCGGTGCAGCCCCAGGGAGTCGAGCGCCGACCGGGTGCCGGCGACCTCGAAGAGGGCGCTGCCGACCTCAACAGCGGTCTCCGCCGCCGTCACCTTTGCGGCGGCCACCGCGATGGAGGCCTCGGCGGCGGAGTCGTCGTTCAGGTCGGTACGGGCGGCGTCCACGGACCGCGCCGCGGTGACGAGCAGCGCGTCGGCGGCCCGTACGCGGATAGCCAGTTCCCCGAACCGCTGGATCAGCAGCGGGTCCTCGGCGGCGGTCGCGTGGCCTTCGTCGACGCTTTCGAACCATGGACGGCTCTTCGTGCGGACGAACTCCACGACCTCGGCCAGTGCTCCGGAGGCGATTCCGGCGTCGATGGCGGCGTGCAGCAACTGGGCGACGGCCCCGTGGAGTTGGGGCCCCTGGAAGGTGAGGTGGTGCGGCACCACCCGGTCGGCGGGCACAGGCACCGACTCCAGGCGGACGGTTCCGCTGGCGGTGGTGCGCTGCCCCATCCCGTCCCAGTCGTCCACGACCGTGAGGCCGGGCGCGTCGCGGGGCACGTACGCCACGTGCAGGTTGTCGTCGTCGGCGTGGGCGAGGACGGGGATCCAGTCGGCGAACAGCGCGCCGGTGGAGTAGTGCTTGACGCCGTCGAGGACGTACGACCCGTCCGGGCGCCGCGCGAGCCGCGTTCGGATGTCCTGTACGTGGCTGGTGCCCGCCTCGGACTGGGCGTTGCCGAACCGCTTCCCCGCCAGCACCTCGCCGAAGAAGAACTCCTTCTGCGTCTGCGTCCCCTGCCGGCGCAGCACGCCCACGTACACGAAGTGGCTCTGCGGGATCTGCGCGAGGCTGGCGTCGGCGGAGGCCAGCAGCCGGAAGATCTCCGCGAGTGTCTCCGTACGGACGTCCGCGCCGCCGAACTCCGCGGGCACCGCCACCCCGAGCAGCCCGGAGGCGGACAGCCGCCCCAGTTCCCCATGCGGAAGTCTGCGCCGCGCGTCCCGCTCGGCGGCGTCCTTGCGGAAGTCCGCCGCCAGTTCGGCGGCGACGACGAGGGCCTCGGCGTCGTCGGCGATCACGGTCGCGGCGCTCATCCGGTGGCCGCCAGCAGGGTCGGGCGGCCGCCAAGGGCGAGCGAGAACTGGTCGGTGACCTGGGCCAGTACCTCGGCGGGGCCCGGAGCGACGGTCAGGGTGCCGTCGTCGGCCACGGTGATGTCCTTGTCGAGCGTGAACCAGCCCGGCGTGATGTGGGCGGGGCCCATGGAGTTCAGCACGGGGCGCAGGGCGTAGTCGATGGCCAGGACGTGGGCGGTGGTGCCGCCGGTGGCCAGCGGCAGGACGGTCTTGCCCGCCAGGGCGTACTGCGGGAGCAGGTCCAGCAGCGACTTCAGAAGCCCGGAGTAGGCGGCCTTGTAGACGGGGGTGCCGATCACGATCCCGTCCGCCCGCTCGACCAGGGCGGTGGCCTCGACGATCGCCGGATGCCGGAAGTCGGCGTGCAGCAGGGCCTCGGGCGGGAGCGTACGGACGTCGAGCGGGATGACGTCGTGCCCATGGGCCCTGAGCCGGTCGTCCAGGTGGCGCAGCAGTCGGGCGGTGCGGGAGGTGGCGGAGGGGCTTCCGGAGACGGACAGGACGGTGGCCATGCGAGGACCTTTCAGGGTCGTGTCGGATGCGGATGGCGGTCAGACTCGGGCGTCGATGGGCTCGGACTCGGCTTCCCGGGCCTCCAGTTCACGGACCAGAGGCAGCACCCGCTTGCCGAAGTACTCGACCTCCTCCAGGTAGTGCAGGAAGCCGAGAAGGAAGAGGTCCACGCCGAGGCGCTTGTAGGCGACGATCCGCTCGGCGATCTGCTCCGGCGTGCCGATCAGGCCGGTGCGGAAGCCGTCGTTGTACTGGACGAGGTCCTCGAAGGTGGAGTCCTGCCACATGCCCTTGCCGTCGGCGGTGGACTGCCCGGCCTGCTGGACGGCGTCCCGGAAGCCGTGCACGGCCGGGGTGTCGGCCTTGGCGACGATCTCGCGCAGCGTGTCGCGGGCCTCGGTCTCGGTGTCGCGAGCGATGAGGAAGCCGTTCAGGCCGAACTTCGGTGGCTTGCGGCCCGCTTGGGCAGCGGAGGCACGGACGTCATGGATCTGCTCGGTGACGCCGTCGAGGTCCTTGCCGTTGGAGAAGTACCAGTCGGAGACCCGGCCGGCCATGGCGCGCGCGGCGGTGGAGTTGCCGCCCTGGAAGATCTCCGGGTGCGGCCGCTCGGGGGTGTTGAGCGGCTTGGGCTTGAGCGAGAAGTCGCGCAGCCGGTAGAAGTCACCCGCGAGTTCGGCGTGGTCCTCGGTCCAGATCTTCCGCAGGGCGCGGATGAACTCCTCCGAGCGGCGGTAGCGCTCGTCGTGCTCCAGCCAGGGCTCGCCCAGGGCGGTGAACTCGCCCTTGAACCAGCCGCTGACGACGTTGACCGCGAAGCGGCCGCCCGACAGGTGGTCGGCGGTGGCGCCGAGTTTGGCGAGGACGCCCGGGTGCCACAGGCCGGGGTGGACGGCGGCGATGACCTTCAGCCGCTGGGTGGCGAGCAGCAGGGCGAGGCTGAAGCTGGTCGACTCGTGCTGGTACTCGGCGCCGTAACTGGCCATGTAGCGAACCTGGCTGAGGGCGTAGTCGAAGCCGTTGTTCTCGGCGAGCACGGCCAGTTCGCGGTTGTAGTCGTAGCCCCAGTCGGTGCGCTGCTCGATGGTGCTGGTGACCAGGCCGCCGCTGACGTTCGGCACCCAGTAGGCGAAGCGGACGGGGTCGGATCCGGGCGGTACGGGCATGGGGGAACTCCTCGCGGAAACGCGCATGCGAAAAGGCGCGTGCGATGACAGGGAAACGTGTTCAGTGATCGGGATTCAGGTGTGCGGGGACGACGTTCCCGGAGAGACCGAAATCAGCACGGAAGACGGTCGGCGGTGGAATTCGCGAAGGGAGAATCGGCGCAGGTGCGAGGGTTTCCCTCGGGCGCGCTCAGACCCGACAGCGACAGCAGGAGCTGGAGACACGCGCGAGGTCGACGTGGCGTCGCCGCGTGAGGTCCTGTCGCTTCATGTCTTCGATCAAAGCAGTGGGCAGTCCGGCGGGTCAAGAATGCCCGGATGTCATTCCACATGCTGAGAGTCGGGATTCACGAGGTTGTGACAGGGATTCCCTTGAACCCGGTGTGCGGCGAACGGCAGTCTCCTGGCCGTGCGTATCGAACAGCTTGAATACATCGCCACCGTCACGCGGTTGGGGTCGCTGCGGCGCGCCGCAGAGGAACTGCACCTGTCCCAGCCCGCGCTCAGCGAGACCGTGCGCAATCTGGAGCGCGAACTGGGCGTGGATCTGCTGGAGCGCAAGCGGTCCGGGGCGAAGATCAGCGACGAGGGCCGCGAACTGCTGCCGCACACCATGAGCGTGTTGGACGCGGTCGACCGGCTGCGTGGTG